>NZ_JAMYSP010000005.1:0-271587 GCF_040322015.1 Mesorhizobium sp. M0208
ACGGCATCAACACCTCCCGGCAAAAACCGAAAAGTGTTACCTATGTGTCCGGTACAAATCGTCACCTATGTCTCGGGCCGCTCAACAGCGGCTTAGCTGTTTTTGTTCCCGAAACAACCACTATCCGCCGCAGTTCTGACCAATCGCGCTATGCGCTCAGGCGAAATCGCGTGACATCGATGGCCGCGGCCATCAGTGTCTGTGTGTAGGTTGCCTGCGGATTGCTGAAGATCGCCTCGGCCGGTCCCTCCTCGACGATCTTGCCCTGCTTCATGACGATGATGTAGTCGGCCATGGCGCGCACGACGGCGAGATCGTGGCTGATGAACAGATAGGACAGCTCGTGGTCGGCCTGCAGCTTGCGTAGCAATTCGACGATCTGCTTCTGCACGGAGCGGTCCAGCGCCGAGGTCGGCTCGTCCAGCACCACCACTTTAGGCTTGAGTATCATGGCGCGCGCAATGGCGATGCGCTGCCGCTGACCGCCGGAGAATTCATGCGGATAGCGGTTACGCGTGTTCGGGTCGAGCCCGACTTCGAGCAAGGCGTCGACCGCGCGGAGATCGCGCTGCCTGCCCGACAGATTGGGCTCGTGGACCAGAAGCCCCTCGGTGATTATCTGGCCGACGGTCATGCGTGGCGACAGCGAGCCGAATGGATCCTGGAAGACCAGCTGTAATTCGCGCCGCAGCGGCCGCATCGCCTGGCGGTCGGCGTGTGAAATGTCGCGGTCGCCAAGCCGGACGATGCCGTCACTGGGCAGGAGCCGCAGCAAGGCGCGGCCGAGCGTCGATTTTCCCGAGCCGGATTCGCCGACGATGCCGATCGTCTGGTTGCGCTTCAGCCGTATCGAAATGCGATCGACGGCGCGCAGCAGCAGCGGCTCGCCGCCAAGAAATCCGCCGCCGATCTTGAAGGTCACCTCGACGTTCCTGCCTTCAAGCAGGACAGGGGCATTCGGCGGCGGCGGCGCCTTGGTGCCGGTCGGTTCGGCGGCAAGTAGCATCTTGGTGTAGGCGTGCTGCGGGTTGGCGAAGATCGCTTCCGCCTCGCCCTCCTCGACCACCTCGCCATAGCGCATCACATAGACCCGATCGGCAAAGCGCCGGACGATGCCGAGATCGTGGGTGATGAAAACGATCGCCATGCCGAGCTTGCGCTGCAATTCCGCGAGCAGCATGAGGATCTGCGCCTGGATGGTGACGTCGAGCGCGGTCGTCGGCTCGTCGGCGATCAGTATGTCGGGGTCGTTGGCCAGCGCCATGGCGATCATGACACGCTGGCGCTGACCGCCCGACAACTCGTGCGGGTAGGATTTCATCCGCCGCTCCGGATCGGGAATATGGACCAGCCGCAGCAGCTTGAGCGCCTCCTCGCGCGCCGCGGCGGCGCCAAGTCCGCGATGCTTGCGGATCGGCTCGATCAACTGGTTGCCGATCGAATAGAGCGGGTCGAGCGACGTCATCGGCTCCTGGAAGATCATGCTGATCTTGCGGCCGCGGATCTTGTTGAGCTCGGGCTTGCTCAAGGTCAAAAGATTGCGGCCGCGATAATCGACTGTGCCGGTGGCCTCGCCGTTCGAGGCGAGCAGGCTCATCGCCGCCATCATCGTCTGGCTCTTGCCGGAACCGGATTCGCCGACGACGGCGACGGTCTCGCCTGATTTGACGTGGATATTGATGCCCTTCACCGCCTCCACCACCCCGTCGAGGGTGCGGAAGCGGACCCGAAGGTCCTTGACGCTGAGGATGGTTTCGGAAGCAGCCATCTCTCAACGATCCTTCGGGTCGAGTGCGTCGCGCAGGCCGTCGCCGACGAAATTCAGCGCGAACAGCGTCGAGACGAGAAAGAAGGCCGGGAACAGAAGCAGCCAGTTGGCCGAGCCGATGTTCTGGGCGCCGACTGAGATCAGCACGCCCCAGCTTGTCATCGGCTCCTGGACGCCGAGTCCGAGGAACGACAGGAAGCTTTCCAGGATGATGACCTGCGGCACCAGCAGCGTCATGTAGATCACCACCGGCCCGAGCAAATTGGGGATAACGTGGCGCAGCAAAATGCCACGCTGGCCGACGCCCATCGCCTCCGCCGCCTGGACATATTCCTGCCGACGGATCGACAGCGCCTGTCCGCGCACGATGCGCGCCATGTCGAGCCACAGCACCGCGCCGACGGCCAGGAACATCAGCACGAAGTTCCTGCCGAAAAACACAACCAGCATGATGACGAAGAAGATGAACGGCAAAGAATAGAGCACGTCGACGACACGCATCATCACCTCGTCTACCCTGCCGCCGGCAAGGCCTGCGGTGGCGCCGTAGAGCACGCCGATGACCACGGCCACAATGCCGGCAAGCAATCCGATGGCCAGCGATATGCGCCCGGCCATCAGCGTTCGCGACAGCAGATCGCGGCCGGTGTTGTCGGTACCGAACAGGAAATATTGCTGCTTGATCGAGGCACTCATCACCATTTCGAGACCATCCGGCGATTTGCTCTCGATCTTTGTGTCATCGAAGGTATCGGAACGATCAAGGTAGCGAATGTTGCGGTCGTCGATCGGCTTGGACGATCTGACGGTAACGAACACACGGCTGCCCTCCTGCCGCCAATCCTTGATGTCGACGCGCATACGCCTGATCGCCTCATCGAGAGCGCCTTCGATCATGTCGGCCTGCGGATAGGCGGAGAAGCTCGGCGGCGTGCGCACATAGTCGGCATAGATGGTGGTATACTGGTGCGGCACGAAATAGGGCCCAAACACACTGATGACGGTGATGAAGGCAAGATAATACAGACTGAACATGGCCGCGCGATTGGCCTTGAGGCGCGCCCAGGCGTCACCCCACAGGGACCGGCCGACGACCGGTGCGGCAACTGCGATATCAGTCATAGCGCACCCTCGGGTCGACGACCCCATAGAGGACGTCGACGATCAGGTTGAAGACAATGGTGAAGAGCGCGATGACCACCACCGTCCCCATAACCAGAGTGTAGTCGCGGTTGAGCGCTGCAACGACAAAATGGCGGCCGATGCCCGGTATAGAGAAGATGGTCTCGACGATGATCGAGCCGGTGAGAAGGGCTGCAGCTGCCGGACCGGTAAAGGAGACGATCGGCAGGATGGCGCCGCGCAGCGCATGCTTGACGACGACTGACCAGTCGGACAGGCCGAGAGCGCGCGCGGTACGGATGTGATGCGAGTGCAGCGATTCGATCATCGAGCCGCGCATCAGGCGGGCAACGATGGCGATCTGCGGCAGAGCGAGCGTCAGTACCGGGCCGACCTTGTTGATAAGGGCTCCATCGCCCCAGCCACCGATCGGCAGCAGCTTCCAGGTCAATCCGAATACAAGCTGGATTACCGGGGCGATGACGAAGGTCGGAATGGTGCTGCCGGCGGTCGCCAGCGCAATCACCGAATAGTCGGCAAGCTTATTCTGGTTGAGCGCCGCAACAGTGCCGAGCACGCTGCCGAGCAGCAGCGCCAGAACGAGTGCCGAAGCGCCGAGTTGGATCGAGATCGGCAGGCCCTCCCTGAACAACTCGCCGACGGTAAAATCCGGCATGTTGTAGCTGGGACCGAAATTGCCGCGCAGAAGATTGCCCAGATAGTGGACGTACTGCAACCAGAGCGGATCATTGAGGCCGAACTGGGCTTCGAGATTGGCCCTGATCTCGGGGCTCAGACCCCGCTCCTGGTTGAACGGGCCGCCCGGCGCGACACGTATCAGGAAGAACGCTATGGTCACGATGACGAACAGCGTCGGAATGGCGGTCAGAAGCCGCCGGAATACGTAACGCAGCATCGGTGCCCCGCTTGATCCAGAGCGCGCGTCCAGCTGGACGATTGCGCTCTAGCCTTCAAATCTTCGCACCGACATTGCCGAAAATCTATTCCGGTTCCCGGGCCGATGCGATAGCAAACCAGCGCCGCCGCGCATTGAGTTGCGCGGCGGCCCAGCGAAGGATCAGTCCTTGCTGATGAAGCGGGACGGATGGATGTCCATCACATTGTCGTCGAAGCCATGCAGCTTCGAGGAAACGATATCGTGGTAGCTGTAGTAGAGAAGTGGGATCTCGCCGACATCGTCGACGAGCATGCGCTCGGCTTCGGCGAGTTTCTTCATACGCTCTTCGGGCTTGCCGCCCGCGGCGGCCGCCTCGTCCATGGCTGCCTCGAATTTCGGACTGTTGTAAACCGAATAGTTGTTGCCGCTGGCCTTGCGAGAGATGCCGAGAAAGGTCTCCGGATCCTTGTAGTCGGCGATCCAGGCGGCACGCGCCACGTCATAGTCACCCTTTTGCTCGAGGAAGGAGTAGTGGGTCTTGGTGTCGGTGTTGAGCAGCGTGACCTCGACGCCGAGCGGCTTCAGCTGTTCCTGGATGGCGACAGCGGTGTTCTTGTGGTTCTCCGAAGTGTTGTAGCGGATCTGCATCTTCAGCGGATGCTCGGGCGTATAGCCGAGCTTCTCCAGGATTTTCTTGGCTTCATCTTCGCGGTCGATCTGCGGCATGTCGGCGTATTTTGCCAGTGCCGGCGTGTAGCCTTCGATGCCCGGAGGTACCATCGAATAGCCGGGCAGCATCGAATTCTGCCAGACTTTTTCGGCCAGGAAGTCGCGATCGATCGCCATAGAGATGGCGTTGCGCAGTTCGACATTGTCCCACGGCGCCTTGTCGGTCTTGATCGCATAATAGTAGATGCCGAGATATGGCCCGACGCGGACCTGGTCGCCGAATTTGGCCTTGAGATCGGCGAGTTGTTCGGTCGGCAGGTCACCGTAACTGTCGAGTTCGCCGGCCTCGAACCGCTTCATCGCAGACGAGCGATCCTCGGTCGGGATGTAGTTGACCACGTCGAACTTGACGCTCGCGGCGTCCCAGAATTTCGGATTCTTGACCAGCTTCAGATGGTCGTTGGGAATCCACTCCGCCGCTGTAAAGGCCCCGTTGGAGACCAGCTTGCCTGCCTTGATCCAGTCGGCGCCAAGCTTTTCGATGGACGCCTTGTTAACCGGATAGGTCGCCTGATGGGTCAGCATCTCCAGGAAGTAAGGCGTTGGCGCCTTGAGCGTGACTTCGAGAGTATTTGCGTCAATCGCCTTGACGCCCATATCCTCCGGCTTGCCCTTCTTGGTGTTGACTTCCTCGGCACCCTTCACGGGATAGAGCATGGAAGCGTATTCGGCAGCGGTGGCCGGATCTTCCAGCCGACGGAACGAATAAACGAAGTCGTCCGCCGTCACCGGGCTGCCATCCGACCAGAGGCCGTCCTTGCGCAGCTTGAAGGTGTAGGCAGTGCCGTCGTCGGAGACCGTCCAGCTTTCGGCGGCACCCGGAATGAGGTTCGTCTTCTGGTCATGCATGACGAGGCCCTGGAACAGGTCGCGTATGATATCGGCTTCGTAGACCGTCGAGGTCTTGTGTGGATCGAGCGTCTCCGCTTCGGCGGCGGCTCCGCGGTTGTAGACGGTCTCGGCGAAAGCCGGCGTGTAGAACGTACCGGCGGCCAAGGCCATAGTCGTGGCGAGTACCGTCGCCTTCAGCACATGTTTCAACATGGAGTTCTCCCTAATGACGTCGCCCTTCAGCCACGTCTCTAAGCGTTGACGCCCCGAAACCGATTGGCTGGTTCCTTTCGAGCGCGCAGCCGGTTCCCTTTCCGGCAGCTGGTGGCCAAACAGTAACGTGGAGATTTTTTATTTCAACAGTCTCTCGGGGTCACCCAAAGTAAGGCGCCGGGATAGTCGCCTTGCGAACGGCCAATCAATGATCGAACCATGGGCTTGGCTGCGTTTCATCGCCCAGAAAACGCCCGTGCGTGGGAGATAAGCTGGCGGATCATTTCAGTTTGCGGGAATGTCTTAATTGGTTCTTAGTCAACCACGGGTTACATATTTGGACGGGTTCGGCACATCCCTCTTAAGTTCCGTGGACAAGGGCAATGGATAAGACAGACAGTAAAGCTGTCTCATTAGCGGCAAAAAACACGTGTCGAATAAGGACAAATCTACGCAAAATTGGAGATGAGTCCGGAACTTCCGCGATCGAATTTGCCCTGCTTTCACCGGTCTTCATCCTGCTCCTGCTCGGAATGGTTGCATATGGTATCTATTTTGGTGCAAGCAACTCCTTACAGCAGATCGCCGCCGATGCCGCCCGCACTGCGATTGCCGGATTGAACCAAACCGAGCGCCAGGCGCTGGTGGCGAGTTTCGTCAAAAACAATGCCAGTGGATACCCGTTCGTCGATTCCGGCAAGCTGACCTATCAGGCGACGGACAGCACGGCCGACGGAAATCAGTTCGTCGTGTCGATCCAGTACGATGCCAGCAACCTGCCGATCTGGAACCTGTTACCAAGCCTTGCGATGCCGCAAACCACGATCTCACGCAGGTCGACCATCAGGATTGGAGGCATTTGAAATGTCGCAGTTCTTGCTGAGGGGCATCGGCCGGATTGCACGATCGATGTTTGGCGACGTGAAGGCGAACTTTGCCGTCATGACGGCCCTGATAGCACCGTTTGCGCTGGGGCTGGCGGCCTTCGCTGTCGACGAAGGTTCGATCTACACGGAGCGTAGGGAAGCCCAGGCGATGACGGATCTGGCGGCGATCACCGCGGCGTCGAACATCAACAATATGGAAGCCGCGGCAGTAACCACGCTCAGTGACAACCGAATGCCCGGCATCATTGTTCAAAAGCCAGGTCAGACAATCGTCCCCACGGCTGGGAAAACCGTCGTGTCCGTCACCGGCGGTCGATACTCAGCGGCCTCCTCCGTTGGTGTCGACAAGCGCTTCGAAGCCGGTAAAACGCCGTACAACGCCGTTCGCGTCACTCTGCACAAAATCCCCGCCCGGTATTTCGCCAGTTCGCTCATCCCTACTCCGGTTATCGGCACCGAAGCCATTGCCAGCGTGACCCCGCAAGCGATGTTCTCGGTCGGATCCAGGCTTCTCAGCGTCAATGGCGGCATCCTTAACGCGCTTCTAAGCAAGTTGCTGGGCGGCAACATCTCGCTCAGCGTCATGGACTACAACGCGCTGATCTCGGCCGACGTCAACGTGCTTTCGTTCGTCGATGCCCTCGCCGTACAGTTGCAACTGACAGGTGTCAGCTATGCCGACGTGCTGGCGTCAAAAGCGACGGTAGGCCAGATCGCGACCGCCATGGCCAATGCGTCCGGGTCGGGCAGCGCCAGCAAACTTGTGCTGCAGACGATCGCGTCAAGGGCCACGAACACGGTCAAGATACCCCTCAGTCATCTTATCGATCTTGGCCCGATCGGTAAGCTCGGCCTCGGGCAAAAGTCTCCCGGCTTTTCCGTCGACGCAAGCGCGATGGGCATGCTGGGTGCCGCCGCCTCGCTGGCCAATGGCTCAAACCAGGTCCAGGTCGATCTCGGCGCCACTATTCCGGGACTTACCTCCACTACGCTCGCCATCGCCATCGGTGAACCGTTGCAATATTCACCCTGGCTGGCTGTAGGTGAAAAAGGCACCGTGGTGCGCACCGCGCAGACACGAATCAAGCTGGTCACCACAGTCGGCATCGGCAATTCCAATCTCGGCGGCGGCATCAGTCTGCTGTCCGTCAATCTGCCTCTGCATGTCGAAGTCGCCTATGCGGAAGCCAAGCTGACTGACATCAGCTGCCCGACGGGCCGGCCGGATAGCATCAAGGTCTCGATCGCCGCGCAGCCTGGCGTGGCCTCGCTGCACCTTGCCGCCAGCGACGCAGACAACAATCCATCGGCCTTCGCCGATTTCAGCAATCCGCAATCGTTCTCCGACACCACGATTGCCCAGGTAAGCGTGAAGCTTCTGCTGCTAACCCTCAATCTGCTTGATGTGAAGGGTTCTTCATCACTTGCTATCACCAACAACGATCCGACCACATTGACCTTCGACAGCACCGATATCGCCAACAAGACGATAAAAACTGCCGCCACAAAAAACCTGACGCAATCGCTCACGACATCGCTGGTCAGTGGCCTCTCGCTCTCCGTCAATGCACTGGGCCTCGGGCTGGACGTGACGGCCCTGCTCGGAACGGTTAAGCCGGCGGTGGTAACGGTTCTGAACGGCGTGACGGCGCCGGTCGACGCACTGGTCTACAACGTGCTTGCGGCGGTCGGCGTGCATGTCGGCGAGGCCGATGTGCGGGTTGTCGGCGCGACTTGCGGGCGCTCCGTGCTTGTTCAATGAGATGATGAAATAGAGCTCAGCCGATCTGGCCGAAGAAGCAGCCCAGCGGCGGCAGCGACAGAGTTCTTTCCTGCAAGACGCCGGCAGCACCGCCAAGATCTCTCGGCTCAATCGCTTCCAGATCCGGTGGCAATTGCCAGCCGGCCGGCTCGTCGGCGAAATTGAAGACACACAGCAGCTTTTCGTCACCGCCTTCGCGAATGAAAGCAAGGACGTCGCCTTCGGCATCGAGGAACCGGATCGAGCCTCGAACCAGCGCCGGATGCTGCTTGCGCAAGGCCAGCATCGCCCGGTAGCTCGCCAGGACGGAGGTTTGCTCGCCATTCTGGACGTCGACCGCCCGGGCGCGATGGCTTGCCGGGACCGGAAGCCACGGCTTGCCGGTTGAAAAGCCGGCATTGTCGGCGACAGCCTCCCAGACCATCGGCGTTCGGCACCCGTCCCGCCCCTTGATTGCCGGCCAGAAGCGGATGCCGAAGGGATCGCGCAAATCCTCGAACGCCAGTTCGGCCTCCTCCAGCCCGAGTTCTTCGCCCTGGTAAAGGCAGATCGATCCGCGCAAGCAGGAAAGCAGCACGATCGAGAATTTCGCCACCCTGTCCGGATCGCCGCCCGGCCTTGTCCATCGACTGACGTGGCGCACGACATCGTGGTTGGAGAACGCCCAGCAAACCCAGCCGTCGAACACCTTACTCTCGAAGGCCTCGACACAGCCACGCACATGCGACGCCGAGAATTGCGGGCCGAGCAGATCGAACGTGTAGGACATTTGGAGCTTGTCGCCACCGCCGGTATAGGCGGCGAGTGTCTGCAAGGAACGAGTTTCGTCGCCAATCTCGCCGACAGCGACGCGGCCTTCATACTCGTCAAGCAAGGCCCGGAAGCGCTTGAGAAAAGTAAGGTTTTCCGGCTGGCTCTTGTCGAACAGATGCTCCTGATAGAGATAGGGGCTGGTTGCCGTATTGGAGCCGGCGACGCTTTCCGCCAAAGGCGGGTTGCTGCGCAGCCAGCGGTCGTGGACGTAATAGTTGACCGTATCCAGCCGGAAACCGTCGACGCCGCGCTCGAGCCAGAACCGCACCGTTTCCAGCAAGGCGTCCTGCACCTGCGGGTTGTGGAAATTCAGGTCCGGCTGCGAGGCGAGGAAATTGTGCAGGTAATATTGCCTGCGCGTTGCGTCCCATTCCCAGGCCGGGCCGCCGAAAAGCGACAGCCAGTTGTTGGGGGCGGTGCCGTCGGGCTTCGCATCGGCCCAGACGTACCAGTCGGCCTTGGGGTTGTCGCGGCTCGTGCGGCTTTCGACGAACCATTCGTGCCGATCCGATGAGTGCGACAGGACCTGGTCGATGATCACCTTCAGGCCGAGCCGGTGTGCCTCGGCAACCAGCGCGTCGAAGTCCTCTGATGTGCCGAACATCGGATCGACGGCGCAGTAATCCGAAACGTCGTAACCCATATCGGCCATTGGCGACTTGAAGAAAGGCGACAGCCAGACTGCGTCGACCCCGAGCGATGCGACATGGGCCAGCCTCGAGGTGATGCCGCTGAGATCGCCGCTGCCGTCGCCTGTCGTGTCCTGGAAGGAGCGCGGGTAAATCTGGTAGATGACGCAGCCGCGCCACCATTCGGCATTGTCAGCCATCATAGCTTCCCCCTGCGCGCTCCTGCCCGGCCCAGTGTTCAATCATGAACATGACCGTTCGCCCAGGCACCGGCCGTGAGATGTCGCCAGTGTCCGTTTCGATGGCTGGGCGCCAGTGAAAACCCGCCCGTTCCGGCAGCGTGAACACGCAGGCCCGGCGGTCGCCGTTGATGACCACCGCAAGGCGACTGTTCTCACCGCTACCGAGAACCATGACCAGCCGGTGCCGCCTGGCATCGTGCCAGGCTGCTTCATCCAGCGGCACGCCGGTTTCCGTCAGCCAGACGACGTCAGGTATTTGCGAGCCGGCCGGCAGTTCTCCGGTCAGGAACCTGGTGTCCGAAAGCGCCGGCGCGGCACGACGCATCTTGGCGAGCAGAGCCGTGTACCGCTCCAGCGCCCGGTCGCGCCCGGACCAATCGAGCCAGGTAATGTCATTGTCCTGCGCGTAAGCGTTGTTGTTGCCGCGCTGCGTGCGGCCGAACTCGTCTCCGGCCGTCAGCATGATCGTGCCGCGCGAGGCAAAGAGCGTCGCCAGCAGCGCGCACTGGTCATCGAAACGGGCCGTAACGATTGACTGGTTATCCGTCTGACCCTCGACGCCATTGTTCCAGGACAGGTTGTCATCGTGACCATCGCGGTTCTGTTCGCCATTGGCCTCGTTGTGCTTGTGCTCGTAGGCAACGATATCGGCCAGCGTCATGCCGTCATGCGCAGCGATGAAATTGAGGCTTCGGCTCGCTGTCTGGCCTGCTTTGGAAAAGACGTCGGACGAACCGGCAAGCCGCGTCGCCAGCGCACCGATCATGCCGCCGTCGCCGCGCCAGAAGCGGCGGATATCGTCACGGTATCTGTCGTTCCATTCTAGGAAGGGCGGCGGAAAATTGCCGAGCTGATAGCCATCCGGTCCGACATCCCAAGGCTCGGCGATCAGCACCCGGTCGCCAAGAACAGGGTCGTTGCGAATGGCGTTCAGCAGCGGCGCATCGGCGTCGAAAACGCCGTCGCCGCGGCCGAGGATCGGCGCCAGGTCGAAGCGGAATCCGTCGACACCAGCGCGCTGGACAAAGTGGCGAAGCGTGTCGAGGACCATGTCCCGGACGACCGGATGGTCGCAGGCCACCGTATTGCCGGTTCCGGTGTCATTGACCAGAGCGCCGTCGGCCTCGTGCCGGTAGTAGGCGCGGCTGTCTAGGCCGCGCAGCGACAATGTCGGGCCGAGCCGGTCGCTTTCGCCGGTGTGATTGAACACCAGGTCGAGAATGGTGCCGATGCCGGCCTCGCGCAGCGCGGCGACCGTTCCGCGCAACTCGGCCAGACCGCCGGGCGCCAGTCGCGGATCGAGCGCCATGAAGGTCACGGGATTATAACCCCAGGCGTTGCGCAGCCCGAGCGGCGGCAAATGCCGTTCGTCGATCGCTGCCGTCACTGGCATCAACTCAACGGCTGCAACACCGAGTTTTTGCAGATGCTCTACAACAAGGGGGTGAGCGAGAGCTGCAATGGTGCCGCGCTGTTTCTCGGGGATGTCCTTATGCAGCTTTGTGAAGGCGCGTACCGGCACTTCGTAGATTAGGCCGCCGGGCCGAAACAGCGGCGGCAAGGCGGGCCAGGGTTCCGGCAAGGCGCCGGCAATCGCCTTCGGCATCAGCGGCGCGGTATCGGCCCCCTCGCCCCGCCGCGCGGCCAGCCGGCCGTCATAGGCATAAGGCCTGTCGACCTCGACGGCGTAGGGATCGGCCAGCATCTTGTCGGGATCGAACCAAAGGCCCTGCTCCGGCGCGTAGTCGCCATCGGCGCGGAACCCGTATCGGCTGCCGGCGGCGAGACCGGCAACAAAAAGCGCGTGCACGCCCTCGCCTTCCGACTGGAGTTGCAGCCGGTCGATTTCGCGGTTGCCGCGCTGGTCGAAGATCGAGACCCAGATGCGCCGAGCCGACGAGGACCATGCGGCGAAGCGGATGCCTTCTTTGGTGATGGTTGCGCCGAGTTGGCTCATACGGCGTCTCCTTCTCCCCTTGTGGGAGAAGGTGGATCGGCGCGCAGCGCCGAGACGGATGAGGGGTGCTGGAAGAAACGAGGCATGGGCGATTTGAGCAAAGGTGTGCGCCAAGCTGGAACACCCCTCATCCGACCGAGCTTCGCTCGGCCACCTTCTCCCACAAGGGGAGAAGGGGGAGCCTCGCAACGCAGGCCGAACTCAGACGGCCGGCTGTCAACCAAAGTCACGTAATCACGCTCGGCTTGGCGCGGCCGGTATGGCTGCGAATCCCGGCGATGTCGTCGGCCGCCGCGATCAGACCGGCAAGCGCTTCCTGGGTGTCGAGATCGTGGCGGTTCGTGTCCGGCTCGTAGCGCTCGACATAAAGCCGCAGTGTCGCGCCCGAGGTGCCGGTACCGGACAGGCGGAAGACGACGCGTGAGCCACCTTCGAACAACACCCTGATGCCTTGGTTCTTGCTGACCGAGCCGTCGACCGGATCGTGATAGGCGAAATCATCGGCGCTGGCGATCGTCATGCCGCGCACGCTGGTGCCAGGCAGCGAGCCGAGCTTGGCGCGCAGTTCGTCGACGAGCGCATTGGCACGGTCGGTCTCGACCTCCTCGTAATCGTGCCGCGAATAGTAGTTACGGCCGTAGGCTGCCCAATGCTGGGTGACGATCTGCTTGGCGCTTTCGCCGCGCACGGCAAGGATGTTGAGCCACAAAAGCACCGCCCACAGGCCGTCCTTTTCGCGTACATGGTTGGAGCCGGTCCCCGCACTCTCCTCGCCGCAGATCGTCGCCATGCCGGCGTCGAGCA
Source organism: Mesorhizobium sp. M0208 (assembly GCF_040322015.1). Classification (NCBI taxonomy): domain Bacteria; kingdom Pseudomonadati; phylum Pseudomonadota; class Alphaproteobacteria; order Hyphomicrobiales; family Phyllobacteriaceae; genus Mesorhizobium; species Mesorhizobium sp. M0208. Next base: position 12,656 of record NZ_JAMYSP010000005.1, read on the forward strand.
GATTGCCGAAAAATTTCCAGCCGGTCGGCGTTTCATAGATGCCGACGCCGAGCTTTTCGGCGACGCGGTCGGCAGCACCGCTGGTCGGCATTGAACGGGCTATGCCTTTCAGCCCGGCCTTGTAGCCCGGCGCCAGATGGGCGTTGGCGGCGAGCATCGCCAGCGAATCCGACGGGGTGATGAAAATGCCCTTGCCGATAATCAGGTTGCGGTCGCCATCGCCATCAGAGGCAGCGCCAAAGTCGGGCGCATCCGGGCCCATCATCTCGTCGTAGAGGTGTTTTGCATGCACCAGATTGGGATCGGGATGGTGGCCGCCGAAATCCGGCAGCGGAATGAAATTGCGGGCGGTGCCATTCGGCGCGCCGAGCCGGTTTTCGAGGATCTCCTTGGCGTAGGGGCCGGTCACCGCATGCATGGCATCGAAGCGCATGCGGAAGCCCGATTTGAACAGCGCCCGTAAGGCCTCGAAATCGAACAGGCTTTCCATCAGATCGGCATAGTCGGCAACCGGATCAATGATTTCGACGATCATGTCAGCCGCCGTGATCGTGCCGATCGTGTCGATGTCGACCGGCCCGATATCGGCGATCTTGAAGCTTGAAATCGCCTTGGTTTTTTCGAAGATCGCGTCGGTCAGCTTTTCCGGCGCCGGGCCGCCGTTGCCGGCATTGTACTTGATCCCGAAATCCTCATGTGGGCCACCCGGATTGTGGCTGGCCGACAGGATGATGCCGCCGAAGGTCTTGTATTTGCGGATTACATGCGAAGCGGCCGGCGTCGACAAGATGCCGCCCTGCCCGACCATCACCTTGCCGAAGCCGTTTGCCGCGGCCATGGCGATGGCCTTCTGGATGACCTCGCGGTTATAAAAGCGGCCGTCGCCGCCGATCACCAGGGTTTTGCCATCGAATCCATCCAGCGCGTCGAAGATCGACTGGATGAAGTTCTCGGCATAGTGCTCCTGCTGGAACACCGGGACTTTCTTGCGCAGCCCGGAGGTGCCGGGTTTCTGGTCGGGATAGGGTTTGGTGGCGACGGTGCGGATCATCAGTCAGGCAGCCCTTTTCGAAAGCAGCAAGCGATAGAGTTGAACATATTTTTCGGCGCTTTTGTCCCACGAAACGTCGGCCTTCATGCCTTGCCGCTGCATCGACGTCCACACCGCGGGATTGGCATGCGCCTCGACAAGGCGGCGGACGGCGTGCAGCAAGGCGCCGGCATTGGCGGGCGCGAATTGGAAGCCGGTCGCCACGCCGGCAGAGATGGCGGCTTCGTTGGCATCGATGACCGTGTCGGCAAGGCCGCCGGTGCGCGCGACGACCGGCACGCAGCCATAGCGCAGGCCGTAAAGCTGCGTCAGCCCGCAAGGTTCGAAGCGCGACGGGATGATGATGGCGTCGCAGCCGCCCTGCATGGTGTGGGAGAGTCCCTCGTCATAGCCGACGACGACGCCGATGCGGCCACGATGGCGGGCTGCGGCGGCAAGCAACGTGCCTTCCAGCCCAGCGTCGCCAGACCCAAGGATTGCCAGCCGTGCACCTGCCGCGACGATGCCGTCGACGGCCGCAGCCAATATGTCCATGCCCTTTTGCCAGGTCAGCCGGCTGACGACGCAGACGATCGGGCTGTCATCGCGATCGAGGCTGAAACGGTCCTCGACCGCGGCCTTGTTGGGCATTCGTGCCTTAAGCGTCTTTGCCGTGTAGTTGGAGACCAGATGCTTGTCGGTTTCCGGGTTCCATATCTCGGTATCGATGCCGTTGACGATGCCATGGAGATCGACGGAGCGCATGTTGATCAGGCCGTCGAGGCCCATGCCGAATTCGGGCAAACGGATTTCCTGCGCATAGGTCGGGCTGACCGTGGTGATCGCCCAGGCGGCCTGCAGGCCGGCTTTGAGGAAGCCGACGCCGCCGTAATATTCGACGCCGTCGAGCGCCATCGCCGCCGCCGGCAGGCCAAGCTCGCCAAAGATGCTGGCGCCGAACTGGCCTTGGAAGGCGAGGTTGTGCACGGTGATCATCGACGGCGTGCCGACCGCCTTGCCGTAGCGCATGTAGGCGAGCGTCATTGCCGACTGCCAGTCATGGGCATGGACGATATCGGGCAGGTAGCCCGAGATGGAGCCCCCGGCGATGTCGCCGCCTACCTGGCTCAAGGCAGCGAATCGCCGCCAATTGTCCGGCCAGTCGGCGCCGGTCGCGTTGCCGTATGGACCGCCCGGGCGGTCGAAAAGATGCGGCGCGTCGAGCACGAACAGGTCGAGGCCGGCGATCTGGACGGCGTGCACCGACGCCCTGCCGCCCTGCAGCAGCGGATATTGCTGAACCGCCTTCTTTTTCTTGAACGCGCCCATCACCTGCGGGTAGCCGGGGACGAGCGTGCGCATGGTGACGCCCTTGCCGGCCAATGCCATGGGCAAGGCGCCGGTTACGTCGGCGAGCCCTCCGGTCTTGACCAGCGGAAAGATCTCGGGCGCCACCGACAGAACCTGCATGCACTACGATCCCAGCCTGTTGATCATGTCCTGCGTGACCAGGCAGATGCCTTTTTCCGAAACGCGGAAACGCTTGGCGTCGAGGACGGGATCCTCGCCGACCACCAGCCCCTCCGGAATCCTGACGCCGTGATCGATGACTACGCGCTTCAGCCTGGCGTTGCGGCCGACATGGACGTCGGGCAGCATGACGACCTCCTCCAGTATTGAATAAGAATTGATGCGCGCGCCGGTGAAGATCAGGCTTCGCTTCAGCGAAGCGCCCGAAACGATGCAATCGCCCGACACGAGAGACGACACGGCCGACCCGCGGCGGCCATCCTCGTCATGCACGAACTTTGCCGGCGGCTTCAACTCGGCATAAGTCCAGATCGGCCAATCGCGGTCGTAAAGGTCGAGTTCCGGCGTGATGTCGGTCAGGTCGATATTGGCTTCCCAATAGGCGTCGACCGTGCCGACGTCGCGCCAATAGGCCTCGTTCTCGGCGGTCGAGCGCACGCAGGATTTGGCGAAGCGATGGGCGATCGCCTTTCCGTGCTCGACGATGTAGGGGATGATGTCCTTGCCGAAGTCGCGGCTCGAGCCGGGCTCTGCCGCATCGCGACGCAACTGCTCCATCAGGAACTTGGTCTTGAACACATAGATTCCCATCGAGGCCAGCGCAAAATCCGGTTTGTCGGGAATGCCCGGCGGATCGGCTGGCTTTTCGATGAAGGAGATGATGGTGTCCTTGGGATCGACATGCATGACGCCGAAGCCGGTAGCTTCCATGCGTGGCACTTCGAGGCAGCCGACGGTGACGTCGGCGCCGGCCTCGACATGTTGGCGCAGCATCATTTCGTAGTCCATCTTGTAGACATGGTCGCCGGCCAGGATGACCATGTATTCCGGCCCATAGGCCTCGATGATGTCGATGTTCTGGTAAACGGCGTCGGCGGTGCCCTCGTACCATTGCGTTTCCGACACACGCTGGCTGGCCGGCAGGATGTCGAAACTCTCGTTGCGCTCGGGCCGCAGGAAGTTCCAACCGCGCTGCAGATGGCGGATCAGCGAATGCGCCTTGTATTGGGTGGCGACGCCGAGGCGGCGGATACCGGAATTGAGCGCATTGGAGAGCGCGAAATCGATGATGCGGGTCTTGCCGCCAAAATAGACCGCCGGCTTGGCACGGCGGTCGGTCAGTTCCTTGAGCCGGCTGCCACGGCCGCCGGCCAGCACATAAGCCATGGCGTCGCGTGCCAGCGGCTGTGTTCGTTTTATTTCAGCCATTCTTATCCTCCCAGGTTAGATACTCCAGACATAGCTCAGTCCGGGACGAATTCGAGCATGATCGTCGACAGCGGCGGCAAAAGCATCGTCGCCGAAATGCCTCCTCCTTCCGCCTGAGCCTCGACGCCGCCGCTATTGCCCATGCCGGAACCGCCATAATCCGTGGCATCGGTGTTGATGATCTCGCGCCATTTTCCGGCCTGCGGCAACGGCACGCGGTAATTGTCGCGCGGCACCGGCGTGAAGTTGGAAATGACGGCGACCGGGTTGCCGCCTGGCGCGCTGCGCAGCCAGGCAAAGACCGAGTTCGCGCTGTCGTCGACGATCAGCCAGGAAAAGCCCTCCGGCTCGCAGTCGCGGGCATGCAGCGCCGGGCGCGAGCGGTAGAGATAGTTGAGGTCGCGCACCGTCTGCCAGACGCCACGGTGGAGCCGGAAATCGAGCAGGTTCCAGTCGAGCGCGCGCGCCTCGCTCCACTCGCGGCGCTGCGCGAACTCCTGGCCCATGAACAACAGCTTCTTGCCGGGATAACCCCACATGAAGGCGTAATAGGCGCGCAGCGTCGCGAATTTCTGCCAGTCGTCGCCGGCCATCTTGTTGAGCAGCGTGCCTTTGCCGTGCACCACCTCGTCATGGGACAGCGGTAGCACGAAATTCTCGCTGAAGGCGTAGACCAGGCCGAAGGTGATGTCGTTGTGGTGATGCTTGCGGAAGATCGGCTCCTTGGAGAAATACTCCAGAGTGTCGTGCATGAAGCCCATGTTCCACTTGAAGCCGAAGCCCAGCCCGCCTTCATGCACTGGCTGCGAGACTTTCGGCCACGAGGTCGATTCCTCGGCGATGGTCATCACGCCCGGATGGTGGCCGTAGACCTCCTTGTTCATACGCTGCAGGAAGCTGACCGCCTCGAGGTTTTCGCGCCCGCCCTTCTCGTTGGGGATCCATTCGCCGGCCTTGCGCGAATAATCGAGATAAAGCATCGAGGCGACCGCATCGACGCGCAGTCCGTCGACGTGATATTTCTCGGCCCAGAACAGCGCATTGTTGACCAGAAACGAAATCACTTCGCGGCGCCCAAAATTATAGATCGCTGTGTTCCAGTCGGGATGGAAGCCCTTGCGCGGATCGGCATGTTCGTAGAGCGCGGTACCGTCGAACTTTGCCAGACCGTGTTCGTCAACAGGGAAATGCGCCGGCACCCAATCGAGGATGACGCCGATGCCTGCACGGTGGGCGCCGTCGACGAAGCGGGCAAAACCGTCCGGATCGCCAAAGCGGGCGCTCGGCGCATAAAGACCCGTCGTCTGGTAGCCCCAGGACGGGTCATAAGGGTGTTCGGAGATCGGCATGAATTCGATGTGGGTAAAACCGGTCTCGACCACGTACGGGATCAGCCTGTCGGCGAGCTCATCCCACGACAGAAAGCTGCCGTCGTCGTGAAGCCGCCATGACCCGGCATGGAGCTCGTAGATCGATACGGCTTCGCGCCTGTGGTCGGCATTGCGCCAGTAGTTCCGGTGCGCCTCGTCACCCCATTCATGCGCCGGCGGCAAAGCCGTCACCGAGGCGGTGGCCGGGCGCAGTTCGGACTTGAAGGCGAACGGATCGGCTTTGAGCGGCAATCTCACGCCATCTGGCCCGATGATTTCGTACTTATACGGGCGGCCAGCGCCGATGTCGGGAATGAATAGCTCCCAGATGCCGGTGTCGCGGCGGACGCGCATGGTATGCCTGCGGCCGTCCCACTCGTTGAAGTCGCCGACCACCGAGACACGCCTTGCATTGGGCGCCCACACCGCAAAATGTACGCCCGATGCACCTTCATGGTCGATGAGATGGGCGCCGAGCTTGTCGAACAGCCTGAGATGCGATCCTTCGGCGATATAGTAATCGTCTAGCGGACCGAGCACGGGGCCGAAGGAATATGGATCGGTCAGCCACCAGTCACCGCCGGAATTCCTTGCATGATAGCGCAGCGGCTGGCGTTTGCGCAGCGACAGTTTGCCTTCGAAGAAACCGCGATCGTCACGCCTCGACAGCTCGCCAGCCTTCTTGCCGGTCAGCGTATAGGCAGTGACGGACTCGGCATGAGGAACAAAGCAACGGGCGACAAATCCCTTCCCTGCCTCATGCACGCCGAGCACGGCAAACGGGTCACCGTGCGTGCCCGCGACAATCGCCGCGACATCGCTGGTTTGCGCCAGTCCGTCCGGCCCGCTTGTCGCAACGGTCGCGCGCGGCTTGCTCATCAGGCAGTGATCCTCCCCGGGCACCAAGTGTATGTTTCTAGTGGAGTTTTGAATTCGACATTCGCATGCCGCCTGACCCTCCAAAGGATGCGAGGGTCAAATCCACTCCACTAGGACCACATTGTCCGTGGTCTCATGCAATCATATCAGGCGGGCACGTGCCATATGTCTTTCGCATATTGGCGGATCGTGCGGTCGGACGAGAACCAGCCGACGCGGGCGACATTGCGGATGGCCCTGGCGTACCAGTCCGGGCTGTTGCGCCAGACGGCATCGACGTCGCGCTGTGTGGCGGCGTAGGCATCAAAATCCGCGGCGACCATGAACCAGTCGCTCTGGTAAAGACCGTTGATCAGGTCGCGATAACGGTCCGGATCGTCAGGTGAGAAGACGCCCGATGAAATCGCCGACAGCGCCTGCGCCAATTCGGGCGAGCCCTCGATCATGGCGCGCGGATCGTAACCATTGTTGCGCCGCTCGGCGACTTCCTCTGTGGTCAGGCCGAAGATGAAGATGTTGTCGTCGCCGACGCATTCCTTGATCTCGACATTGGCGCCGTCGAGCGTGCCGATGGTCAGCGCGCCGTTCAGCGCGAACTTCATGTTGCCGGTGCCGGAGGCTTCCATGCCGGCGGTCGATATCTGCTCCGAAAGATCGGCGGCCGGCATCATGATCTCGGCCAGGCTGACATTGTAGTTCGGCACGAACACCACTTTCAGCAAGCCGCGCACCGCGGGGTCGCGGTTGATGACACGGGCGACGTCGTTGGCAAGTTTGATGATCAGCTTGGCATTGTGATAGCTGGGTGCCGCCTTGCCGCCGAAGAATTTGACGCGGGGCATCCAGTCGCGCTCTGGATGTGAGCGGATCTGGTCGTAAAGCGCGACCGCTTCGAGAATGTTCAAGAGCTGGCGCTTATATTCGTGGATGCGCTTGACCTGGATGTCGAACAGCGCCGAGGGGTCCACCTTGATGCCGAGCCGGTCGGCAACAAGATTGGCAAGCCTCGTCTTGTTCGCCCGTTTGACGGCGGCGAACTTGTCGCGGAAGGCGGCGTCCCCGGCGAAAGGATCAAGCCGCTTTATCTCGTCGATGTCGTCGAGGAAACCGTCGCCAATCGCCCCTCGGGTGAGTGTCGTGAGGCCGGGATTGCACTGGATCAGCCAGCGCCGCGGTGTAATCCCGTTGGTCTTGTTGTTGATGCGGTCCGGGTAGAGCCTGTGGAGATCAGCAAACACCGTCTCCTTCATCAATTCCGTGTGCAGGGCCGAGACGCCGTTGATCGAGTGCGAGCCGACAAAGGCCAGATTGCCCATGCGCACGCGGCGATCGCCATTTTCCTGGATCAGCGAGATGCGGCTGATCTGCTCGTCCGAGAACTGGTCGGAGGCGCGCGCCTCGAGCAGCACTTCGGCGTTGATGGCGTAGACGATCTGCATGTGGCGCGGCAACAGCCGCTCAAACAGCGGCACGGGCCAGCTTTCGAGCGCTTCGGGAAGCAGCGTGTGGTTGGTGTAGCCGAAGGTGCGCTTGGTGATGCTCCAGGCCTGGTCGAAATCCATGCCGTGGACATCCATCAACAGGCGCATCAGCTCAGCTACGGCGATCGCCGGATGGGTGTCGTTGAGATGGATCGCCGCCTTGTCGGGCAGCGATTGCAAGTCGCCATACTGGCTAAGATGACGCTGGACGATGTCCTGCAGCGAGGCGGTGGAGAAGAAATACTCCTGCCTCAGTCGCAGCTCCTGGCCGGCCTTGTGGGAATCGGCCGGGTAAAGGACGCGCGACAATGCATCGGCCTTGTTGCTTTCGGCGAGCGCGCCGATGTGATCGCCGGCGTTGAACTTGTCGAGCAGGATCGGGTCGACCGGCATGCCGGACCACAGACGCAGCGTATTGACGCGATTGGCCCGCCAGCCGACCACTGGCGTATCGTAAGCAACGGCCAGAACATGTTCGGTCGGCTTCCAGACGTGGCGCTCGAGCCTGCCGTCCTTCGAGGTGATCGATTCCACCGAGCCGCCGAAGCCGACCTCGAAGGAGCGCTCGCGGCGTTCGAACTCCCAGGGATTGCCGTGATCGAGCCATGTCTCGGGCAGTTCCACCTGCCAGCCGTCATGAATCTCCTGCCGAAACATGCCGTTGGCATAGCGAATGCCGTAGCCATGCGCGGGGATATCGACGGTAGCCATGCTTTCCATGAAACAGGCGGCGAGCCGGCCAAGACCGCCATTGCCAAGGGCAGCGTCCGGTTCGAGCGCTGCAATGATGTCGAGGTCGACGCCAAGCGACGACAGCGCCTCGCGCATATTGTCCATCAGGCCGAGATTGGAGAAGGCATCGCGCATCAGGCGGCCGATGAGGAATTCCAGCGACAGGTAATAGACCCGCTTTTCCTGCTGGGCGTAGGCCTCTTGGGTTGCCTGCATCCAGTGATCGACGATGCGGTCGCGCACAACCTTGATTGAGGCGGTAAGCCAATCGTACTGGGTTGCAACGTTGGTGCCCTTGCCGACCCTGTATTTGAGGGCCTGCAAGACTTCGTCGGCGAGCGTCTTGGGATCCGGGTTTTCGAGCGTGGGCGGAGGAGCTTCGGTTGTCATCGCGCGCGTCATGCTGCCTCTCGTGACGTTGCCAGGATCATGCGGCTTTCACCATCTCTACCAATGCTAGTGTATCCCACAGGATGTTCAATCGATTCAGTCGACCGAAAGCCGGGTTGCCCTGCGGCAATTTGGCATTTGGAAACAGCGCGTTCGGGTTCCTCGGCGATGGGCCTCAAGCTCTTGCTCAAGCTGCCAGCGCCGCTTCCGGCGGCACCTTGGCGCCGGTCATGAAGGCGACGGCGTCGGACATCGTATGCTGCTTGGGATCGATGACACACAGGCGACGGCCAAGCCGATGAATGTGGATGCGGTCGGCCACCTCGAAGACATGCGGCATGTTGTGTGAAATCAGCACGATCGGCAGGCCTCGCTTCTTCACGTCGAGGATCAGTTCGAGGACGCGGCGGCTCTCCTTGACGCCAAGTGCCGCCGTCGGCTCATCCATGATCACCACCCGGCTGCCAAAGGCGGCGGCGCGCGCCACCGCCACACCCTGCCGCTGGCCGCCGGAAAGCGTTTCCACGGCCTGGCTGATGTTCTGGATGGTCATCAGGCCAAGCTCCGTGAGCTTGTCGCGGGCGCGCTTTTCCATCGCCGGGCGATCGAGCATGCGCAGCCATTCGCCGAGGAACCCCGGCTTGCGGATCTCCCGGCCGAGGAACATGTTGTCGGCGATGGACAGCGCCGGCGACAGAGCCAGGTTCTGGTAGACGGTCTCGATGCCGGCCTCGCGGGCCTCCATCGGCGACTTGAAGGCAACGGGCTTGCCTTCAAGCCGGATCTCACCTTCATCGGGCACGACCGCGCCGGAAATCGCCTTGATGAGCGACGATTTGCCGGCACCATTGTCGCCGATGACGGCAAGGATTTCGCCCGGATAGAGATCGAAATCGGCATTGTCGAGTGCGGTGACGCGACCGTAGCGCTTGACCAGGCTGCGCGCGGTGAGGATGGGTTCCTGCGTCATGGCTATGCCGAAACCTTTCTGATCCATTGATCGATCGCCACGGCGCCGATGATCAGCACGCCGGTGAGCAGCACCTTCCACTGCGGATCGGCGCCCAGCATGTTGAGGCCCATCGAGACGACGCCGACGATCATGGCGCCGAACAGCGTGCCGAGGATCGAGCCGCGCCCGCCGAACAGCGAAATACCGCCGATCACCGTCGCGGTGATGGCCTGAAGATTGTAGTCGGTCACGGCGGCGGAAGGCGAGATCGAGCCATTGCGGCCGATGGAGACCCAGGCTGCGAAGGCGGCGATCAGCCCGGCAAGAGCATATACCGTCACCAGCACCTTCTTCGTCTGGATGCCCGACAGTTTCGCGGCCTCCTGATCGTCGCCAACCGCATAGACATGGCGGCCCCACGCGGTGTGGTTGAGCACGTACCAGAGGACCAACACGAGAACGACCATGGCAATGACACCAAGCGTCAGCACGGCCGTGCCGACCTTGAAGCTCAAGGCAAACAGGTGCAGCAGAGGCGCCTGAACGTCGACGTCGGTGTCGCGGATCGTCTCATTGGCCGAGTAGATGAAGTTGGTGGCCATGACGATGTTCCAGGTGCCTAGCGTCACGATGAATGGCGGCAGCTTCATGTAGGCCACCAACACCCCGTTGAGCAGGCCGCATGCGCCACCAGCGACAAGCCCGATTGCCACCGCGAGCACGGCCGGCATACCGTAGCTGACCGCGCAATTGCCCATGATCACAGCCGAAATCACCATGATCACGCCAATCGACAGGTCGATGCCGGCGGTCAGGATTACCAGAGTCTGCGCGGCGCCCAGAATGCCGACAATGGCGATCTGCTGAAGGATCAGCGTCAGCGTATAGGATGAAAAAAAACGCCCGCCGATGGTGATGCCAAAGATAATTATCGCCAGAACCAGCACGATCAGCGGCACCGCTGCCGGCGTGGAATGCAGGAAATGCTGGGCGCGCTTGACGGCCGATTTATGCTCGTCGAACGCGGCGACGCTTGTGTCGCTGCTCGATAGAACTTTTTCGAATTCTTGTGCTTGAGACATGTTTCCTCCCCTGGGCTTCAGCCAAGAGCCAACGCCGTCCACGCCTTCCGGTCTGCCGCCGGGACTATTTGCGTTTAGACCGGCACATCGTCCACCCTGAGCGGCCGGGGATCAAGCCCCGGCCGATCGCGATCTGTTGCCGGTCAGGCCAGCCTCAGCCCCAGCACTTGGCGAGGCCTTCCTTGGTGTCGATGGACTTCACACCGTTGGCGGGCTTGTCGGTGACAAGGTTGACGCCGGTGTCGAAGAAGTTCTTGCCTTCGGTCGGCTTCGGCTTCGTCCCGTCCTTGGCGAAAGTGGCGATCGCCTCGATGCCGAGCGCCGCCATTTGCAGCGGATATTGCTGCGAGGTAGCGCCGATTACGCCTTCGGTGACCGACTTCACGCCGGGGCAACCACCGTCGACCGAGACGATCAGCACCTGGCTTTCGAGACCGACGGCCTTGAGCGCCTGGTAGGCACCGACAGCTGCCGGCTCGTTGATGGTGTGGATGACGTTGATGGTGTTGTCCTTCTGCAGAAGGTTCTCCATCGCCTTGCGGCCGCCCTCTTCATTGCCGTTCGTCACGTCATGGCCAACGATGCGCGGGTCGTCCTCGTCGCCAATCTTGTTGGGGTCCTTCACGTCGATGCCGAAGCCCATCATGAAGCCCTGGTCGCGCAGCACGTCCACCGTCGGCTGCGACGGCGTCAGGTCGAGGAAGCCGATCTTGGTATCCTTGGCCTTATCGCCGAGTGTCGCGGCGGCCCATGCGCCGATCAGCTTGCCGGCTTCCAGATTGTCCGTCGCGAAGGTCGCGTCAGCCGCATCGATCGGATCAAGCGGCGTGTCGAGCGCGATCACCAACAGCCCGGCGTCCCGCGCTTTCTTCACCGTCGGCACGATGCCCTTGGTATCGGACGCGGTGATGAGGATACCCTTGGCGCCGTCGGCGATGCAGCTCTCGATTGCAGCAACCTGGCTCTCGCTGTCGCCGTCGATCTTGCCGGCGTAAGTCTTGAGATCGACGCCAAGCTCCTTGGCCTTGGCCGTCGCACCTTCCTTCATCTTGACGAAGAAGGGATTGGTGTCGGTCTTGGTGATCAAGCAGGCGCCGACCCCGGCGGCCGACGCCGTCGACGCAAAGGCCATCAGGCTCAGTCCGGCCGCGGCGAACACGGTGGATTTCAACAGTTTTGACGTGGTCACGATTTTCCTCCCATGGAACCATTTAGGATGCCGGCCAACCGACATCTGCAGCGCGTCCGACGAAATCTCCCAGCATCGGCGCCGATCCCAAGAGACACCAGTCCGCCAGCACTGTCAATAATTAAATCACTCTTATTTATTATTGACAACGCAGGATTGTTCACCCACTCTAGACCAAAAGCATTGAGGGGAAACGACGGAGGAACAGGGTGGAGACCGGCGTTACGAGGCACGGTTCGCCCAATGCGGCCGAAAGCCGTCTGTACCGCGGCACCAATCAAAGCGGCATGCGGGACCACAATGAGCGGCTGGTGCTGTCGCTGGTGCGCCAGCATGGCAGCCTGGCCAAATCCGACATTGCACGCATGACCGGCCTTTCGGCGCAGACGGTCTCGGTGATCATGCGCGAGCTGGAGGAGGATGACCTGCTCGTCCGCCAGGCGCCGTTGCGCGGCAAGATCGGCCAGCCCTCGATACCCATGGCGCTCAATCCCGACGGTGCCTATTTCATCGGCCTGAAGATCGGCCGCCGCAGCGCCGAATTGGTGCTGATCGATTTCCTCGGCAACGTACGCTCGATGCTGCAGCATTCCTACCGCTACCCTGCCCCGCGCGAGACGGTGGAATTCGTCACAGGCGGCATGAACAAGATGCGCGGCGAGCTCACCCCGGCGCAGGATAAGCGCATTGCCGGGCTTGGCATCGCCATGCCGTTCGAATTGTGGAACTGGGCCGATACCGCGGGCGCACCGCGCGAAATCATGGACGAATGGCGCCATCGCGACATCCGCGCCGACATCCAGGCGCAATGCGAATTTCCAGTCTATCTGCAGAACGACGCCACCTCGGCCTGCGGTGCCGAGCTCGTGTTCGGCCACGCGGCGGGCGCGGCACGCGATTTCGTCTATTTCTATATCGGCGCCTTTGCCGGCGGCGGCATCGTGCTGAACGGCCGGTTGTTTGGCGGCCCAACCGGCAATGCCGGCGCGCTGGGCTCGATGCCGGTGCCCGGGCCGGACGGCAAGCCGACGCAGTTGATCGACGTGGCGTCGATCGCCATGCTGGAAAAGGCGCTCAACGCGCGCGGCATCGAGGCCTCGCATCTGTGGACATCACCGGGGGACTGGGGCGAGATCGGCGCCGAGCTCGATGACTGGATCGCCAGCGCCTCGCAGGCGCTAGCCTATGCCATCGTTTCGGCGTCCTCCGTCATTGATTTCGAAGCCGCGGTGATCGACGGGTGGATGCCGATTGCCGTGCGCAGGCGGCTTGTCGATGCCGTCATCCAGGCCATCGGCCGGATCGACGGCGAGGGCCTGAGGCTGCCGGCCATTCGCGAGGGAACCGTCGGCATTCATGCGCGGGCGCTGGGTGGCGCCAGTCTGCCGCTGTCGGAGCGCTTCCTCATCGGTTCGACCACGATTTCCCGGAGCTTCTGAGCATGCTGATCGGCATCCCGGCGCTGCTCGGCCCGGAGTTTCTGGCGATATTGCGCGCCATGGGCCATGGCGACGAGATCGCCTTGGTCGACGGCAACTACCCGGCCGAGCAGCAGGCACAGCGGCTGATCCGCGCCGACGGTCATCATCTCGTCCCGGTGCTCGATGCGGTACTGAGCGTGTTGCCGGTCGACGACGCCGTGCCGCAGGCGCTGTTTCGCGCCTCGGCCAAAGGCGATCCCCTGCTCGCCGATCCGGTTCACCATGAGATGGAAGCGATCTGCGCCAGGCATGCGCCGGGCCGCAAGCTGGTTGCGCTTGCCGGCGCCGACTTTTATGCACGGGTCAAGGCCGCACACGCGATCGTCGCGACGAGCGAGCCGCGGCTTTATGCCAACATCATCATTCGCAAGGGCGTGATCTACCCGCCGGAAAGCAAGACTTCATGATCCTCTGCTGTGGCGAAGCCCTCATCGATATGCTGCCGAGGACCACGACGGAGGGCGAGTCGGCCTTTGCGCCCTATGTCGGCGGTGCCGTCTTCAACTCGGCAATTGCGCTTGGCCGGCTCGGCGCGCCCGCTGCCTTCTTCTCCGGCCTGTCGTCGGATCTGTTCGGGGGCCAGCTCAGGGAGGCGCTGGGAGCCAGCAAGATCAGTTCCACCTATGCACACACCTCGCCGCGCCCGACTACGCTCGCCTTCGTGCGGCTCAACAACGGCCAGGCGACCTACACCTTCTATGACGAGAACACCGCCGGGCGCATGCTGACCATCGAGGACCTGCCGGAACTCGGCAGCGAGATCGAGGCCATGCTGTTCGGCGCCATCAGCCTGATCTCGGAGCCGGCCGGGTCGGCCTATGAAGAGTTCATGCGACGCGAGCATGAGCGCCGCGTGATGATGCTCGACCCCAACATCCGGCCAAACTTCATTCCCGACAAGGCCAAGCACCTCAGGCGCATCCGCGGCATGATGGCGATGGCCGACATCGTCAAATTGTCGGACGAGGATCTGAACTGGTTCGGCGAAGCCGGCTCGCATGAGGACGTCGTGCGCAACTGGCTGGACCGCGGTCCGAAGCTGATCGTGGTCACCCACGGCAGCGAGGGCGCGGTCGGTTACAGCAGCCGGCACCGGGTCACGGTCGTGCCGGACAAGGTCGAGGTGGTCGATACGGTCGGCGCCGGCGACACATTCAATGCCGGCATCCTTGCCTCCTTGCACGAACAGGGCCTGTTGTCGAAGACGGCAATCGCCAGCCTGCCGGAAGAAGCCATCCATAAGGCGCTGACGCTCGGTGCGAAAGCCGCGGCTGTGACGGTCTCGCGGGCCGGCGCCAACCCGCCATGGCGGCATGAAATCGCCTGACCGGCTGGCAACACGCTCACGGACCTGCCTGCCGCGATCACTTTATGTTTCGTCGACCCGGCGGGACCGGCTGTGAAGGTCCATATCGAGCCGGCCGAAGCCCGGATTTCCCCGCGTTTAAGAGAGCAGGTCGGAAGTCAGCGGTAACAGGCTGCGACATTTGAGCAATTCAGGGTTTTGCCCTGCGGCTTTCTCGGCCGTGCCAAGTCTGCTACCAGCGGCCGGTTATCTGACTAAACCGTTTGAGGCCGACATGCAGTTCATCGATCTTGGCGCGCAGCGCGAACGCATCCGCGACAGGCTGAAAGCGGCAATCGACCGGGTCGTCGACGAAGGCCGCTATATCCTCGGACCTCAGGTCACCGAATTCGAAAACAAGCTCTCCGCCTATATCGGCACCAAGCACGTGGTCGCTTGCGCCAACGGCACCGACGCGCTGCTGTTGCCGCTGTTTGCCGCCGGTATCGGCCCGGGCGACGCGGTGTTCGTGCCGAGCTTCACTTTTGCCGCCACGGCCGAAGTGGTGGCGCTGACCAAGGCCGAACCGGTGTTCGTCGATGTCGATGCCCACAGCTACAATATCGACACCGCCAGCCTCGAGGCAGCAATCGCCATGATCAAGGCGGAAGGCCGGCTGAGGCCGAAGGCAATCATTCCCGTCGACCTGTTCGGCCTCGCCGCCGATTACGAGGCGATCATGGCCATCGCCGATCGCGAAGGCCTGATGGTCATCGAGGATGCGGCCCAGGCGACCGGGGGCTCGGCCGACGGCAAAATGTGCGGCTCGTTCGGCACCGTCGGCTCGACCAGCTTCTATCCGGCAAAGCCGCTCGGCTGCTATGGCGACGGCGGTGCGATGTTCACCAATGACGATGCGCTGGCCGAACAGCTGCGCTCGTTCGCCTTTCACGGCAAAGGCGAAACGCAATACGACAATGTCCGCGTCGGCATCAATTCACGGCTCGACACGCTTCAGGCGGCGATCCTGATAGAGAAGCTGGCCATCCTCGAGGACGAGATGGTGGCGCGGCAAGCGGTCGCCAATCGCTATGCCGAAGGTCTCGGCGATATCGTCAAGGCGGCGCGCAATCTGGGCGGCGGCCGCTCGGCCTGGGCGCAATACGCCATCGAAACGCCGAAACGCGACGGGCTCAAGGCACATCTCGGTGAAAAGGGCATTCCGTCGGTCATCTACTATGTGAAACCGCTGCACAGCCAGATTGCCTATCGCGATTATCCGCGCACCCCGACCGGCCTTGCCGTTTCGGAAGAGCTGCCGAAGCGCATCCTGTGCCTGCCGATGCATCCCTATCTGAGCGAGGCTGACCAGGACCGGATCATCGAAACGATCCGTAACTATATCGGCTCGAATTCGGCGCATGTAGCGGCGGCATAATTCGAAAGCTTCGAAGCGTGGTCGCGGATTACATCGACGAGTTCATCATGTTCTGCGCCGGGTTGTGGATGGCTGGCGTCGGCTTCGGATTTTTCTCGGACCCCTCTCAAGCTCGCCCCGGCCAACGGCAGGCATGGTGGACCAACTTTGGAACCCATATTAAATGGATGGGGCCGCTGTTGATCATCATCTCGATAGTGCTCGCATTCGCGGCGCCTTCCTAGCGGACCCTATTCGGCGGGCTATTCACGAGTTCGGTGCGATCAGCTTGAGTGATGGAAAATAGGTGCGATAGCGACCAGCATCGCGCGTGAACAGCGGCAGCCCATTGACCGCGGCATGGGCGCGCCGATGAAGAAGTCAGGCAGCACGCCGGTGCTCAACCCGCTCGATCTCGCGTAGTATTGGGTAAAGACCTTTCCCGCGAGGAACAGTGCTGCCTATGGTATCGGAGCGATTTCGAGACAGCTTTGTCAAGAAACGCGTCGAGATCCTCGATGCGCCCCGTATCGGAAAGCCAACTCGGCATAGACAGCATCGTTGATCAACAGCGGTCCATTCAGGCTTTGCGCCTCAAGCTGGGCGATCGACCAATCCGCCCAGTTCGGATCATTGGTGACAAGATTGAGCAGAACGTTGGTGTCGACCAGCGTCACACCTCGCCACGCGTCCATTTTCGGGTAGCACATGTGCTTCTGCATTGCCAAAACTCGTCGCCTGCCCTCACTCCCAAATCGGCCGGAGCGGCTTTCAAGAGTGCCGTCAGGGCAACATTTTTGAAGTGCTTTGCTCCGCGTCGAAGCATAGTCTGCACTGTCTTCCCTCTAGGCTGGCTATTTCATGAAGAAGATTGGTTTCCTCTCGTTCGGGCACTGGACGCCCTCGCCGCAATCACAGACCCGGACGGCAGCCGACGCGCTTTTGCAGTCCGTCGAGCTGGCCGTCGCGGCCGAGGAGCTGGGTGCAGACGGCGCGTATTTCCGCGTGCATCACTTCGCGCGCCAGCTCGCCTCGCCCTTCCCGCTGCTGGCAGCGGTTGGGGCGAAGACCAGCCGAATCGAGATCGGCACGGCGGTGATCGACATGCGTTACGAGAACCCGCTCTATATGGCGGAGGACGCCGGTGCCGCCGACCTAATCGCCGGAGGGCGTCTGCAGCTGGGCATCAGCCGCGGCTCGCCGGAGCAGGTAATCGAGGGATGGCGCTACTTCGGCTACGCCCCGCAAGAGGGCGAGAGCGATGCCGACATGGCCCGCAGACACACCGGAGTGCTGCTCGAAGTGTTGCTGGGCAAAGGCTTTGCGCAGCCCAACCCGCGGCCGATGTTTCCCAACCCGCCTGGCCTGCTTCGCGTCGAGCCGCACTCGGAGGGCCTGCGCGAGCGCATCTGGTGGGGCGCCGCCACAAACGCCACCGCCGAATGGGCGGCGAAATTGGGGATGAACCTGCAGAGCTCCACGCTCAAATTCGATGAGGGGGGAAAGCCGTTTCACATCCAGCAGGCCGAACAGATCCGGGCTTTTCGTGAGGCCTGGAAGGCGGCCGCACACACGCGCGAGCCGCGGGTGTCGGTCAGCCGGAGCATTTTTGCGCTGGTCGACGATCGCGACCGGGCCTATTTCGGCGGCAACCAGAGCGGAGATCATTTCGGTTACATCGAGGCAGACAGACGCGCCGTGTTCGGCCGCTCCTATGCCGCCGAACCGGACGTCCTGATCGAACAGCTAAAAGGCGACGAAGCCGTCGCCGAGGCCGATACGCTGCTGCTTACCGTCCCCAATCAGCTCGGCGTCGACTATAATGCCCACGTCATCGAGGCGATCCTGACCCATGTCGCCCCTGGCTTGGGCTGGCGCTGACGCGACTTTGTTGGAAAAGCCACGGCGTCGATACGATGCCCGCGTTCCTAGCGGTCTCACGGCTGCTTTCCGTCGGCTCGTTTCAGCATCGCGAATGCGCGACTGATCCGTTGCAGCGCTGTGGCGTTGGCCAGCACTGCGTAAAGTGCGAACCCACCCGCCAGAATCCAGGGCGAAGCCGCGCCCATGGCCTCCGCGACTCCGTCGGCGGCGAGCAGCACGCAAATGAAAACCAAACGTTCCATCCGCTCGAAGAAATCCGGCCAACCATGGTTTTCCACAGGGATTTCCAGCGCCGTCCGCGCCTTGGCGTAACTTGTGAGTATCCCGCCGGCGAACGCGAACATTGCGATCGCCCACAGATCGGCGACCCAGCCGATAGCCGCAAAGACGGCCAATTCCTGATAGCGGTCGACGACAGCGTCGAAATAGCCACCGGCCTTGGTGCTCATATTTGTTCGGCGGGCGACCGCACCGTCCAGCGCGTCGAAGGTGAAGGCAAACGCCAGGCAAAGGCCAAAGGCAAGGCTTGACTGGTGGTAGACGTAGGCCGCCGACGACACAGCGACGAGCACGAGCCCGCTGGCCGTAACCTGGTTCGGCGTCATGCCGATCCCGATCAGCGGAGAGGCGGCCTGCTCCCATAGCGGGTCGATGCGACTTTTCATGAGACCGGCGATCATGGCGGCTCCTCTGATGATGTCGTTTCGCCGAGCTTTACCAGCAATTTGCGGGTTTGTTCCACCGTCGCCACCGTTCGACTTGGTCAACGCAGACGGAGAACTGGCTCAGCAACGTTCTCAACCGGCCGCAACAGCGATTTCTTTTGGCGGATGCGGCCGGCGGATTAAGGCGCTCGCCAAAGCTGACGGAGCAAATCGACCGGCGGTCTGGCGGCCGCACCCGAACGATGTGACTATGATCGCTTGCCATCCGTCGGAAGCCGGCCGAAACTCGATGCATAAATTCTCACCCAAGTTTGCCTACCTGCTCGCGACCTCTCTTGGCGCGGGATTATCTCCAATATGGCCGGGCACGGCCGGCGCAATGGTTGGAGTGGCTGTTGCCGCAGCTCTGATAGCTGCATCGCCTTGGCTGACCGTGCTTGCCTATGCGGCCCTGTTCGCCGTCGGCGTATGGGCGTCGTCGCATGTCATCTCCCGTACCGGGACGGAGGATCCGCAGATCGTCGTCATCGATGAGACCTTCGGCGCCGCCGTGACACTTTCCATGCTTCCGATCGACCCACTCTGGTGGACAGCAGGCTTCCTTGCTTTCCGGTTTTTCGACGTCGTCAAGCCTTGGCCCATCCGAATCATGCATGACAAGGTAAGGGGTGGGGCCGGCATCATGCTGGACGACGCTGCCGCGGCTGTCGTGGCTGCGGCGTTGCTGCTCCTGCTGAACGGTTTGATTGACCATTTGCGGTAATGGCGACATTCGGTCTGCCAAGGCCACGGTGGTCCATCGGAGTTTAGCGCCGCAAGGGGGAGACCGGACCATGCGAAGCCACAGGATCGCGGCCATTCCAGGTGATGGCATCGGCAGGGAGTCGTAGCGGCCGGGCTTCGTGCGCTGGCTGTCCGCGCCCGGGGCGTCGGAACGCAGAAGGCATCCGCCGCTCACCGATGGTGTTCGTGTGCCTGCGTGCGGAAACCAAACCCGTCAAGTGTTTCGATCAGCACCTGTACGGGATCCGGCACACCGTGCGATGACCGCCACGCGACAAAGCCGTCCGGCCTGACCAAGACAGCACCGCCGCTTTCAACCCCGCGTGGGTCTGGTCGGTCGTCGGACAAGAGGAAGCCTGTGCTGCAGCCGGCCAGGACCGCGGCTGCAATCCCCACGCGCGGACCGGGGAAATTTCGGACGCAATGACAATGCCCAGGACTGCTCCCCACGGATGGATCGCCCTTGGAAAGCCGTGCCGCACGCTACGACGGCGACACGCGACATTGATGTCGATCTCTAGGCCTTCGAAATCCAGTACGTCTCAGTCACCAGCCAAGCGTTCTCGATGCCGTTTGCCGGTCGGCCTCGATGATATTGCGCAAGACCGGTGACTTTGCCTCGGGCTGCCTTCAGGGCAGCCTTCAAGGCCTTTTCTTCGTCACTGCGCCTGGCTCCGCTGCAGGGGTAAAACCCGCATGGCACAAGTGGCCGTACGGGAAAGGTATCGCCAGCCCTTTCCAGAAGCATCATGAAGCCTCGTTGGTCTTCGCCCGTGAACGGCAGCGCCATCCGGCCAGCGTCGGACAAATTTGAAAGCCACCGTTCCGGCACGTGCGTCACTCCGGCAAAGGCGACAACGACATCGAGGTCCGGCAGATCAACTGCCTGCGTTGCATCACCGGATACCACTTCGACATGGGCATAATGAGCAAGATTGCTTTGCGCGCGCCGGGCGAGTTCTTCGTCGATCTCATAGGCAATCACGCGTCCTTCAGAACCCGTCAGTTCAGCGAGGATGGCGGTGAAATAGCCGACACCGGCGCCTACCTGAAGGACGGTCTGGCCGGGAGCGATGTTCACATGGTCGAAAACCAAGGCCCAAAGCGACGGCAAACCGCTGTTTAATCCGCGCTTTTCGTCAAGTGAGACCAGAACGTCGTGGTAAATCTCATGAACTGCGGCTGAAGGGCTGGTATGGACCGCCCCGATCTGCAATCTCGAATGGATACGCCATGGCCCGTTGCCAAGGTAGTGTTCGCGCGGAACCTTTGCGAAGGCCTCGATGACCGCAGGGTTGTGCAAGACCGGTGACGAGACACGCAGGTCTTCGGCAAACCACCGGCGCGCTTCACTAGCATCGCTTCTTGTTGGCATGGACTATTGGCTCCCGAATTGCGCGTATTCAACCATCGTTTCAGAAAGCCGAACGGCGGCAAAGGCTCGCCATCCTCGTATGGACGGGTGCTGCGCGCTGTGCGATCGACCGCTGCTTCGCCCAGCGCCCACCGCGAAGCCTATAAGTCCTGGCGATATGGAAGAACACTCTGCCCGACGATCACATCCTCCGGCTGGCGAGCAGCCTTGTAAGCCAGTCCGGATCCATTTCCGGCACCGAGGATAAAAGCCGTTCGGTATAGGGGGCATGCGGCGGCGTGAGAATTTCGCTCTTTAATCCCTGCTCAACGACTTTACCCTGGTGCATGACCACAATTTCGTCGGCTATGGCCCGCACGGTGGCAATGTCATGGGTGATAAAAATGTAGCTCATGCCGAAGTCGCGCTGAAGCCGCATTAACAGCTTCAGGATTTCCTCTTGCACAATCTGGTCGAGCGCGGACGTGATTTCGTCGCAGATAATGAGTTCCGGGTCGGCGGCCAAGGCCCGAGCGATGCAAACGCGCTGCTTCTGACCCCCCGATAGTTCGGCCGGCAGACGGTCAAGGTAAGTTTCGCTCATCTCGACCATGTGCATGAGTTCGTCGATCCGCCGGTCCCTCTGCGCACCCTGGAGGCCAAGATAGAACTCAAGCGGCCGTGCTATGACTTCTTCGACCGTCTGGCGCGGATTTAGTGCGTTGTCGGGCATTTGATAAATCATCTGTATGCGGCGCAGGATCTCTTTTGGGCGCGTCTTCAGGGTCTTGGAAAGGGTCTGGCCGGCAAAGGAAATCGACCCCGAAAGCGGTGGCAGCAGGCCGGTAACGACGCGGGCGAGCGTCGATTTCCCGGAACCGGATTCGCCGACCACGGCCACTGTTCTTCCACGTGGAACTTTGATGGAGACATCCTGGAGCACCTTGACCGCTCGGCCGTAGGCCGCCGTGACGTTGTCTATCGTGAGCAGATAGTCATCGGCCGGAACTTCGGGCTTTGCGAGCTTGCGCACGGCCCAGAGCGTTCTGGTATACTCCTGGCTGGGCGAGGCGAGCATCTGGCGCGTTTCTGCCTCCTCCACGGTAAGTCCATGGCGCAAAACCATGATGCGGTCCGCCATTTGCGCCACCACCGCCAGGTCATGCGTCACATAGATTGCAGCTGTGTTGAATTCCTCCACGATATTGCGAATGGAGGCGAGAACTTCGACCTGTGTCGTCACATCGAGCGCTGTCGTTGGTTCGTCGAAGACGATGAGGTCCGGATGGCAAGCCATTGCCATCGCGGTCATTGCCCGTTGCAACTGTCCGCCGGAAACCTGATGAGGATAGCGAAAGCCGATGGTCTCCGGATCTGGAAGCTGAAGACGGCGATAGAGATCGACCGCACTCCGGTTCGCTTTTTCTCGGCTGGCAATCCCATGAGCCACCACAGTTTCGACAGTCTGATCGAGGAGTCGGTGGGCTGGATTGAAAGAGGCCGCGGCGCTTTGCGCGACATAGGCGATGCGCGAGCCTCGGAGGCGGCGACGTCCTGTTTCGCTGATTGCCAGAAGATCGATACCCTCGAACAGGATCGAGCCCTTTGTGATCCGGCAGCCCGGCTTGGCGTAGCCCATCGCGGCGAGGCCGATGGTGGATTTTCCGGCACCTGACTCGCCGATCAGGCCAAGAACCTCCCCCCGCTTCAGCGCCAGATCGACCCCGCGGACAATGGGGTGCCACCGCTCATCCGAGAAACCCTCCACATGCAAATTGCGGATCTGAAGCAGATCCTTGCCTTTTTCGCGCAATCCGGGGGCGCTATTTTTCATCCCGCAACCCACTTGTTGCGTGGAGGAACCAGTCGACGACGAAATTCACGGAGACAGTGAGGAGGGCAATCGCGCCGGCCGGCAGCAGCGGCGTGACATCGCCGTAGGTGATCAGGGTCGCATTCTCGCGCACCATCGATCCCCAATCGGCGGTCGGTGGCTGAATACCGACGCCCAGGAAGGACAGTGCCGCGATCGTGAGGAATACGAAGCAAAATCGCAAGCCGAATTCCGCGACCAGCGGGGGCATCACGTTGGGAAGGATTTCCTTGGCGATGATCCATTTCGGGCCTTCGCCGCGCAATCGCGCCACTTCGACGTATTCCATTACTGCCACGTTAAGCCCGACAGCGCGTGCGAGCCGAAAGACACGGGTGGAATCGAGCAGCGCAATGATGATTATCAGGCTGGTGATCGACGAGCCGAAGATCGAAAGCAGCACCAGGGCGAAGATCAGGCTTGGGATCGACATCAACACGTCCACCGCACGCGACAGTATCTGGTCGAGCCATCCTCTGTACAATGCGGCTAGAAGGCCTAGCGAGACGCCGACTGCGAAGGACAACAGTGTCGTCGCGACGGCGATACCGATGGTGTTGCGCGCACCATAAATCAAGCGTGTGAGCATATCGCGGCCGAGCTGGTCGGTTCCCAATTTGAACTGCTGGCTCCACGGCGCGAAGGCTTCGCTGAAGACCTGCGTTTCGCCATATGGGGCGATCCAGTGCGCGAAGATCGCAACGATGACATAGCCGATGATCACGAGGATGCCGAACCAGGCACTGAAGGGTGCCTTCTTCAGCGCCGTTTTGGCCCGGGTGACGCGCGAGCGCCTCAGCCTGTGAACCTGAGCGACGGGTTCGTAGCTGGTCATCGTGGATGCAGGAGCCTGGGATTGGTGGCGATGGAAATGATGTCGGCTGTTAGATTGAGGAGGATATAGGTCGCCGCGAAAATCAGGGCGCAGGCCTGGACAACCGGAACATCCCTGGATTTGACCGCATCAACCATCAGCTGACCAATGCCGGGATAGACGAACACCACTTCGACCACGACCACTCCGACGACGAGATAAGCCAGATTGAACGCCACCACAGTGACGATCGGAGCCCATGCGTTGGGCAACGCATGCCTGAGTACGATTGTCATGGGCGACATTCCCTTGAGACGCGCCATGTCGATATAGGGGCTTGCCAGCATGTTGATGATCGCCGCTCGTGTCATGCGCATCATATGGGCGACGATGACGAGCGTAAGCGTGATCGCCGGCAAGGCTACTCTCCAAACATGCTCCCAAAACGGCGTCTGGTCGTTCACATTCGACAATGTCGGGAACTTGGGAACTGCATTGAGTATCCAGTTCAATGAGACCGCAAGCCAGTGTGGCAGTGATTGTGCGAACTCGGATCCGATGAACGTGTCGCGCGAGATGACGAGATAGGCAAGCATATAGGCGACGAAAAACTCCGGGAACGAAATCGTTGTCAGCGTCACTGCGTTCACCAGCCGGTCGAACCAGCCATTGCGGTAGAGCGCAGCGAGGATGCCCAGTCCCAGGGCTAGCGGAACTGCAATCAGCGCGGTCATCGATGCAAGGAACATCGTATTGTAGAGGCGTGGCGCGATGATCTCGGCGACGGTACGCCGGTACCCGGTGCGACTGGCGAATGAAGAGCCGAAATCACCGTGGAGCATTTGCCCGACCCAGACGAAGTAGCGCTCGACAGGCGGACGGTCGATGCCGATTTCTCGCTGGAAGGCGGCGACCGTTTCGGGTGTCGCGGATTGCCCGAGCATCGCCTTGGCGAAATCGCCCGGCAGCATTGCAATCGCAGAGAAGATAATGATGGACACGATGAACAGCGTGACCAGGCCGAGGCCAAGGCGTTGCAGGACCGTTCTTGCGACGGGGTTCATTTGCACGCGTTTCCCGTTGCCGTCGCTGCCCTGCCACACCAGGCAGGGCCCGCGGCTGCAAGCCGGAGCCCAATAGCCATCGCGGGTCCGGCCCGCAATCTCACGCAGTGGCGATCCACCAGCGTTCGGCCATCTTCAATCCATCATTCTCCCAGTTCGGCGCCACTTCGCCATGTGCGAGCTTGTTGGATTTGGCGCTGACGAAATTATTGAAGACCAGCACGATGCTGCCGCCATCATCATGGGTCAGTTGCTGCATCTCGGCATACATTGCCGCCCGCTTGGCCTCGTCCGTTTCGGCGCGCGCCTGGACAAGCAACTCGTTGAAGCGGGGATTCTTCCAGAACGACTCGTTCCAGCTGGAGTCTGCGGCAAAGGCTTGCGTGAACATCCAGTCGGCTGTCGCGCGACCGCTCCAATACGAAGCGCACCAAGGTTTCTTGAGCCAGACGTTGTCCCAGTAGGCGTCCTCGGCCTCACGTACGACGTTTACGTCGATGCCGCACTGGGCTGCCGTCTCGCGGATGAGCGCAGCCGCATCCACCGCGCCTGCAAAAGCGGCATCGGCGACCGAGAGGTCCACCTTCAGTTTTTCCATTCCTGCCTTTTTCAGGTAATGCTTGGCTTTTTCCGGATCGAAACTGTGCTGCGGCTGCGGATTGGTGGCGAATTTGATCGCCGGCGCGATCGGGTTGTCGTTGGCCACGGTGGCGTGACCGAGAAAGATTTTGTCGACGATCTCCTGACGGTTGATCGCCCATTTCAAAGCCATTCGGACGTCCGGATTGTCGAACGGCGCCATCGTGACATTCATCGGTAAGGTATAGTGGCCATAGCCGGTGACCTCGACGATCTCCACCTTGGGGTTGCGTTTCAGCATGCCGAGTGTCTTGAGGTCGGCGCGGCCAATATAGTCCACCTCCCCTGTCGATAGCGCGGCCATGCGGGCGGCGAGATCGGTGATGGCGATGAACTCCACCTCATCGAGGTAGGGTTTGCCGTTCTTGAAATAGTTCGGATTGCGCTTGAGTTTGGCCGAAACGCCGGGCTGGAAATTCTCGAGCACGAAAGCTCCGGTGCGAACGCCCGATCCCCAATCCGCCTTGCCGTCCTTGGCCGACATGATGACCAGATGGTAGTCACTCATGATGTAGGGGAAATCGGCGTTGCCGCTCTTCAACGTGAAGACAACCGTCTCCGGGCCATCCGCCTTGATGCTCGCCACGGGCTCAAGCAGCGGCTTCGCCGCCGATTTGGTTTCGTCGCCCATATGATAGCGCAGCGAAGCCACGACGTCGTCCGCCGTGACATTCTTGCCATTGTGGAAGGTTGCGCCCTTGCGTAGCTTGAAGACCCAGGTTTTGGCCCCGTCCGACGATTCAAAGCTCTCGGCAAGGTCCGGTTGGACGTTGCCTTTCGCGTCGACCTCGGTGAGGCTGTTGGACATCGAGCCCGAGAACGCGGTCTGTGTGAACGTATCCAGGTAGCCGGCTGGATCGATCGAATCTGTCGTTGCGCCATGTGCCATGCCCAGCTTGGCGAAGCCGCCCTGAAGCGGTTCGGCCCGCGCCGTGCTGACGAAGAGCTTGTCCGCAGCGGTGAGCGTCAGCCCAGCGGCCAGCCCAAGATGAATGAAGTCGCGACGGGAAATCTTGCCGCGACCAATCAGGCTTTGAGCGATACCAAGCTTGTATTCAGATTCTGACATTTGACTCTCCCATTGCGGATTTTCCGCGTTATTGTTCGTCACGCACCCTGTGTAGAAATCTGCTTGTTAGCTGCGATCACCCTTTCTTCTGACTGCTCAAATCCGCACCTCAATCAGGCCGTCACATAGATGCTGCCCGCCTCGACAGTGACTGGAAATGTGCGCGCGCGAACGGACGGATCGACCAGGGCCGCGCCTGATTTGATGTCGAATTCCCAGCCATGCCAGGCGCAGCGCACGATCTCGTTTTCGCGGTGATAGATGAATTGCGCCTCTTCGACCGGTGCAGTTGTTCCGCATTGCGGCCCCTCGCAAAGCGGAGCTCCACGGTGCGGACAAACATTCAGCAGCGCGTGGAATGAATCTCCGATGCGAAAAACGCCGACCGAAAGGCTGCGGATCTTGGCGATGAAGGGAGATCCAGTTTCGATCTCGTCGACTCTGCAGATGTATGTCTTCTCGGGCATCGTGTGCTTCCTCAGGCGGCATTCGCCGCTTGCGCGCGGGGGATGCGCTTGTAGACCTCCAGCGCGTTCAGCCCCATGATCTTGCTCTTCCAGGCAGGAGGGATTTGCAGCGTGTTGGCATCGTCGTAGTCCCAATGCGGATAGTCAGAGGCAAACATCAGCGTGTTTTCCCCGTCCATCGCCTCGAGAGTGGACCAGAGATGCTGAATATTTGCGGGCTGCTCCAGCGGCTGCGTGGAAAAGCGGATGTTGCGCCGGCAATATTCGGAAGGCAGCATCTTCAGCCATGGCGTCTCTTTGCGTAGGGCTTTGTAATCGGCGTCCAGGCGCCACAGCACCGACGGCACCCAGGCGACGCCGCATTCGATGACCACGAAGTAGAGGTCCGGCCATTTTTCGAAGACGCCATGCGCAATCATGCTTGCGACATGCGAAATCGCCGACATGTGCAGGATGGCATGGGTCTCCCAGAAGAATGTCGTCGGGGCCGGAGCAATCGCAGTCGAATTCACGCCGCCATGGCCGCCCAGATGTATGGCAAAGGGCAGCCCCACCTCGGCGCATGCTTCGTAGATCGGATGGTAAAACGGATCGCCATAGGGCTTGACGGAGCCTTGCGAGGCAAGAACCTGAACCATGCGCGGATGATTGCTCAGGCGGCGTATCTCGGCGGCCGCGAGCTTCGGATCCTGTGGCGCGATGATGATCGAGCCCATGAAGCGATCGTCCTTCGGCAGCCATTGGTCGATCTGGTAGTCATTATAGGCGCTGACGAGGGCGCTGGCATAATAGGGATTGGCGAGAGTGGAAGCCTCGATCGGCTCATCGCCGGTCAGGATCGCCACATCGACCTTATACTTGTCGAGGTGCTTCTCCTTCATGATGAGATAGTTGTCGGCTTCCGTTTTCGGACGGACGTCCTTGCGGGAGAAGTCCTGCGGATGAAACCAGGGACGATGGCCATGCGGAAAGGCGCCAACGGGACCTGTCTTCTCACCTTCAACGAACATGTCCTTCCATAGGCCTGAAAGGTAAGGCTCCAATACGGTCGCGCTTGACCAGTAATTGTGACAATCGCAGTCGACTATGAACACGTTGCTCAGCTCCGTAGCTTCAGCCTGGTCGATCTGCCGGCCGATTTCATCGAGTGCAGCTTCGGCCTTGAGTATTGTTTGATCAAGCTTATGATCCTGCGCAATATGATCGACTTTTTCGATCGGAGGTCGCGTGCAGCTAGATCACATCGAAACCTTTCTCGACATCATCGAGTCGCGAAACTTCAACCGCACCGCCGATCGGTTGGGATTGACCCAGTCGACGATCAGCACCCGCATCAAGAATCTGGAGAGTGCGATCGGGTCGGAGCTCTTTCAGCGCGGGCGCGCCGGTGCTGAGCCGACAGCCGCAGGGCGGCGGTTCGAAGCCTATGCCAGATCCCTGCTGTCGACCTGGTCGCAAGCTCGACACGATGTGCGAGCGTTCAACCGTTTCGAGGGCACGCTACGCATCGCCGCACAGGTGGGCATGACCCGCTCGGTCCTGCCGGGATGGGTAGAGACACTGTGCCAAGCGCTTCCCAAATCCTCGATCCATGTCGAGTCGGATTATTCGAACCAGATGGTCAGCGACCTAAGCATGGGAAATCTGGATATCGCCGTGCTTTATGCGCCTCGCTACCTGCCTGAGATCGCCTACGAACATCTGATGGTCGAGGAATATGTGATGGTTTCGACGGCTGCCAGAACGCTGTCCGACGTCGATCCTGAAACCTACATTCGCCCGGGCTACACCGCCGTGCTAGAAAAGACGCACGCAGAACTGCTTGCCCAGCTGGCGATCTGCCGGCTTTCGACGGGATCGGAAACTCTCGCGGAGATCATGCTGCGGCGAACGGGCGGCACCTGCTACATGCGCAGCGATGATGCGCGCAGGTTCACAGCTGAACTTCCATCGTTCCTCGTCGAGGAAGCGCCGACGCTGCACCAGCCAGTCCATACCGCGATACTTGCGCGCCGCAAACACGAACCCATTATTCGCAAAGGCATCCGAGCTCTCCAGGTGGCTGTCATGTCACTGGAAGTTTAATCGAAATTGCCGATCATAAAGGTAGGATTGCGCGGCTGTTCAGCGGGTTTTGAAATGGCATCTTGGCTCGACTTCAAACCCGAGTTGAATGATGAACGCACACGCCGCCTTTGGGCCTTCCGGCTTCGTCCCGACGAAGCGTCATCGGCAGTGGGCACAGAGCACGCCGCAACTTGTGCTCTGCCGGCGCGTGATCGACGAAACGCACGATGTGAAAACATTCGTTCTCACAGCCGTTTCAGATCGGATGTTCTGCTTCGGCGCTGGCCAGTATGTTCTGGTGCACCTTACGATCGACGGTGCCGCAGTGACGCGCTCCTACTCTGTTTCGTCACCGCCGACGCGACCGCTCGACCTGCAGATTACCGTGAAACGAACGCCGGGCGGGCTCGTTTCGAATTGGCTGCATGACAATTTGAAGCCCGGCGATGGGATCGAGATCGAAGGGCCGCTCGGCTCGTTCAATCTCGACGATCTGCCGCACGGAAAGTCCCTTTTCCTTTCGGGTGGCAGCGGGATAACTCCCGTCATGTCGATGCTGCGGGCACTTACCGACCGCGCAGCCGACCAGGATATCCACTTCATTCACAGTGCGAGAACGCCGGACGACATCATTTTTCGGCTCGAACTGGACGCACTTGCCGCTCGCTTTCCCAATCTTCAAGTGACTTGCATTTGCAGTCAGGAAGACCCAGCCTGGACCGGTCCAACCGGACGCATTAACAGTCAGATGCTCCTGAACCTGGTTCGCGATCTCCACAGCCGCACCGTTTTTGCCTGTGGGCCGGAATCCTACATGAAGGCGGCACGCGGCTGCCTGGCCGCAATCGGCCTCGCCCCTTCACAGTATCATGAGGAGAGCTTCGGAGGCCGCAACAATTCGCGTTCGGTACTGGCTTCAGAGATTTCGTCTTCGGTCCGCTTCGCCCGCTCCGGCATTGCGCATCACTGCGCGCCTGGAGAGACCTTGCTCGAAGCGGCGCGCCAATGTGGCGTCTACGTCCCGACCGCCTGCCAGCAGGGAGTTTGCGGTACGTGCCGGATCGCCAAGCTGTCCGGCGAAGTCGTCATGGATGACGTAGGCGGGCTGACCTTGGAGGACAAATCGGCAGGCTACGTCCTGGCGTGCTGCAGCCGCCCACAAGGCGACGTTTTGCTTGATCTCTGATTGTACCGCATCGCGGGACGACATCGGGTCAGCCTTTGCATTCCACGACCAAGCCATACTAATGCGACCGCAAGTGATTAGCGTTTCGGAACCTGTTTTTCCGCCTACCACTTTCATCAGCGAGATCGTTTTGTACATGATCGCCAAGGGATGGGTGCCCAATTGGCTGCCTTTGCAACCAAGACAAAGGCAAGTGGTGGTCAGCCCAGCCGGATCCTTCGCAGCTACTCTGACCTTGCCCCTCTGATCTAATCCGGTTTGAAGTTCGTTCTGGCCCATCGAGAGGACCAGGACATGAAACGTAGCCGCTTCTCTGAAGAGCAGATCATCGGAATTTTGAAGGAACATGAGGCCGGGGTATCGGTTGCCGATCTGTGCCGCAAGCACGGGGTCAGCGACGCCTCGATTTACAACTGGAAGGCCCGCTTCGGCGGGATGGATGTCTCCGAGGCTCGGCGACTGAAGGCTCTGGAGGACGAGAACACGCGGCTGAAGCGGCTTCTGGCCGACGCCATGCTCGACAATGCCGCGTTGAAGGATCTTGTGGGAAAGAAATGGTGACGCCCGCGGCCAAGCGGAAAGCTGTCGCTCGCCTGAAGGAAGGCTTCGGGATGAGCGAACGGCGGGCGTGTAAAGCCATCGGCTGTTGCCGCATGACGGTTCGCTACGAGACCAGCAGGCCGGACGACCGCGAGCTTCGCGAGCGGATGAAGGCGATCGCGCAGGAGCGTCGCCGGTTCGGCTACCGGCGTCTTCTCGTGATGCTGAGGCGGGAGGGCCTGGTCGTGAACCACAAGAAGCTGTTCCGGCTCTATCGGGAGGAGAAGCTCGCCGTTCGTCGCCGTGGCGGCCGCAAGCGGGCGATCGGGACCAGGGCGCCGATGCTGGTGCCGCTGAGGCCCGACGAGCGCTGGTCGCTCGACTTCGTATCGGACCAGCTCACCGACGGGCGCCGCTTCCGCATCCTGGCCGTCGTCGACGACTGCACGAGAGAGTGCCTGGCACTCATCGTTGATACGTCTCTCTCGGGCATGCGGGTTGCCCGAGAATTGGACCAGCTCATCACCGAGCGCGGCCGGCCGAGAATGATCGTCAGCGACAATGGCAGCGAGTTCACCTCGAACGCCATCCTCTCCTGGGCGGATCAGAACCGCGTCGAATGGCATTACATTGCGCCCGGCAAGCCGATGCAGAATGGCTTCATCGAGAGCTTCAACGGCCGACTGCGCGATGAACTGCTCAACGAGACGCTGTTTACTTCGCTGGCTCAGGCACGCGTCGCCATCGCCCTGTGGCGCGCCGACTACAACACCGCGCGGCCGCATTCCCAAATCGCCTGGCAGACACCGGCCGAGTTCGCCACCACCTTCAATCCGCGACGGTCGCTCGCGCTGCGCTATGCCAAAGGCTCCGCGCCAGCGCCCGTCGCTTCACCCGCCCAGCAGGGCACAACCCACGCCGGAAACGAACTCAAAACTGGATAGAAACTGGGGGCAACGTCACCTCGTCAATGACACAGCCCCACGAGCTTGTGCAGCTGCCGCAGACGCGGCCGTTTTCCAATAAATCAAACCGTTGCCTACTGGCGCGGACCTCGCCGCGATTCCATTCGCAGCAGGTTACTGCAAGGACTGACGCTTGCGTGGTCGGGGCTCGGATTGGCGGCCTTTGGATTCAATTGTGCCGCTACAAATTCTCCCACAAAACCTGCACCGGCTCTGCCATATCAACTGCCCGCTCCAAAGTTAGTGTGATGGAGTTTGCAATCATTGAAATCTGGGCATTCAGCTACGCAAACAACGAACCACGTCGACAGCCTCTATCAGCGCATGCTTGAAACCTATTGACGGCCAGGGATGGTATCACTGCACCAAGCCTCGTTACGCTGCGGCGAACCCGGTCAAGCAGCGACATCGCCCGGCAAAGGAAATTCTAGCAGCCTTCGTCTATACTCCTCGATCCCAAGCTTGAACCAGGAATCAGCGGCGAATCGCTCTGACTCCAGCCGACCGAGAGCACAACGATCGCTGCCGTCGTGAAGCCACACCGATGGGACGCCTGCTTCGAAATGACCGATCACTGTCCAGGCCGACCCGATTCCCCTTAGGGTCTGTTCAAGAGCAGTTAGCGCCCTCGGAGGTACAGCAGCGAGTACAGTCCAATCACCCCATCCCATCCAGAAACGTTCCTCTCGGATATGCGGTATAGCGGATTCTCTCCTCATCGGTTCAAGTCGTACTTGAAGTGTCATGCCATTCACTTGAGCAAGTTCAACTAGGCTCGGCGCTAGGCCATCGCTAGTGTCCGTAGCGCAGCGTATAAGTCCCTGCTCATGCAGAAGGTACATGTGGTTTGACTGCGACACAGGCGCAAAAACAGGGCTGTGCTCAGGAACTAGCTTCCGTCCCATGCGCATAGCTTCGACATCAGCCCAGAACCGCCCGCCGTGTCCCACCACCACTAAAAGGTCGCCTTGTTGAGCCCCACGTCTTGTCAGAGGAGGCGTTTCGGAGACCCCCATAGCAGTGCCGACGGCGCTAATTGTGTCAGCTTCCCTTAGATTTCCGCCAGCGTAGCGGAGACCATTTGCCCCGCATGATTTGGATATTCCTAGCAGAAGTCGTTCAAAGTCTTCGATTGCCAGCTCAGTAGGCAAATCAAGGGCTGCGAGGAAGGAGCTTGGACGTGCGCCAGCAGCGGCTACGTCAGAGGCATTTATCGTTACTAGCAACCAACCCATCCAGAAGAGATCGCCATTCCCGCCTATCACCTGAGCAGCGGGCCTAGGTACTGGATCGGTAGTTATTACTACGTAAGGCTGCGAGACGGCAATGGACGCACAATCATCTCCAACGGAAGATACATACTTTGGGATAATCTCTCTGAGTATTCGACGTTCACCCAGATCTCCCATTTTCAGTTTCATCAATTTTTTCCGAGGATGAAAACCGTCTCACGCACGACACTTGGCATTTGCCGTCGACCTACTGGGATTTGCCGGATCATCTCCTTTTCGACGGAGAAGCCAATCCAAAGCAGCGCATCTTTAAACGTTTCTTGAGCGTCAGCGCGGGATGGTGACTGCCCGAAGACAACTGTTGCTATCCCTCCTGGACGCATCACTCTGTGAACCTCTACAAAAACAGCGGTCAGTTCGGCTATATATTCGTCAAGTGCACGATTCCGATGCCGTTTACTCCGCGCTCCAATCTCCGTTTTTCGCACAGATTCAATATCTTCTCCGAACCATTCCATTGAAAGCCGCTGTGCCTTAACGTAGTCTGCAACCCCAAAATAAGGTGGTGACGTTACCACACAGTCAACTGTGTCGTGGTCGAAGCGCCTCAATGCTTGGGCAGCATCCTCCTTGATAATCCGGGCAGCAGGAAATGCCGAGGACCCGGTCTGTTCATCACGGTCCACATATGCAGCTGCCAGCCTGTGTAGAGAAGTGAGAAATAGTGCTTTAGCATCCGGCTCTCTGAATGATTTTGGCTGACTGTTGTCGCACACATATCCCCAATGACGATCCTCGCGACATGAAGGGAGTAATATTGCCGAAAAGCACGCCTTCGCGATCGTCTGTCCCGGGCCGTCCTCAGTCGTTAAGGTCATTGCCCAGAGTTTGCTCAAAGCCTCCCCGGTGGAAGGCATATACCACTTTGAGGATTGGACTGTAGATGGTTGAGCTACACCGAGCTCTCCCCAATCCCTCGCTATCCGAAGCCGCAACTTGTCTACGGCGATACGCACTTCCCGCGAAGTCAGCGTAAGCGTCTTCGCGGATGCGAACAGACAGGCAACAGGATTGACGTCAATGCCAACGGAATGCCTCCCCAAGCGCTGAGCTTCCACCAGCGTAGTGCCCGAACCCATAAACGGGTCAAGGACAACTGAATTTGTTTCGCTAAATCTCCCGACGCTTATCGATGGAATCTGCGACGGAAACCTACATGGGTGCCAGTGGAAAGAGGAGAATGCCGATTCACTAGATTGAGCCGGGAAATCCCAGTCAATCTCTCCCAAGCGGCGGAGTGCCGCTTCCCCTGTGAGCGAAAGAGAACGATCCCGCCGCACTAGCATGCCACTCGCGCCAACCATTCTATAAATTCAGCCCCCAATTTCTTTGGCACGAGGGTGCGTCCTGATCCGCCTCCAAAGCCGTAGAAGATCAAGCTATCGGATCGACTACCGAAGGACCATCCATTTCCTGTCGACGGATCAATAGCGTCGATGCGCTTTTCGAAGGTACCTCGATCTCTTAGGACATAGCTATAGGGTCTGGAAACGCGATTTTCGCCAAGGAACCGTTTTATCATCTGGTTTAATTGAATAATGCTCAGGTTGAATGCAGGATGTTCTGAAAAATCGAGTTGAGCGATCATTCGCAGCCGCGGGAGACGCCCGAAGAAATCTCGTTCCAATTTCGTTTTCGCGCTAGCGGAACTCGCCCTCAGAACCGAAATCAGTTCGGCGTCGGTGTAGAACCAATCCTCTAGCGCCAGCGTGTCATCACTTAAAGCGTCCGCGATGACCTCAGACAAGACGGCCTGACCTGACACCGTCAATTCATCGAAGACGATGACTTCATAGGCCATCCTGCGCAATTTCGCCCAATGAGCGAGATTCGAACTCTGCGATTCCGGAAGCAGCAAATTGGGGGACGCGTTGGCACCGAGTGACGCAGCGAGATCGAGGATGGGTTGAATGTCAAAGCGGTTTCCCAACATCCAGTTCATGCGCGTCACGTTGTCTAAATTGTCAAAATCAATCGAACCGAAAATCAACTTTGCCCCGGTGTGCCGTCGCTCCAGTATGGCGAGAACGATATCAAAATCGATATCGGCCTTCTCACATAACTTTGCGAACTCTAGTCGTCTGGCGGAAAAAAATTGGTGGGTTCTGGCGTCACTATGATGCCTCATTTGCAATATGTCCGGGACCACCCTTTCGTGATCCCACTCGTATCTGTCATGAAGCTGATACTCGAACAAATGTGCGAACGCAGGCGTACCAGCGTCGTGAACGATTATGCTCGCTAAAAGTGCGCGATATTCATCCTGACCGAAGTTGGTGAGCGGATTCTGAAGAGCCAGTCGCACTGTCCCAAGGGTGTGCGAATACCGGCGTACGTCAGCCAACGTCGAGAGGGAAGGAGAGTTGATGTTGATTAGCCGTATCTCCGCAAGCCTCCGAAACTCTGGGGTTGAGAGCAAACCCTCCAGAAATGAAGGGAGTTCAAATCTCCCGTAAAGTGCGTCATGAATTATCATTCGCCAAATAGCTTTTGCTTCACCAGTGCGAACCCCAACCTAGGAATGCCTGGTAGTAAATAAAGGATTATCGCTGTGCCTACCTGCAGAACAGTGTCGTACTTTGCTGACAATTCGATCATCGATTTTGCTTTATCTCCAATAAAAATCCCGGAAAACCTTGGAATAATTGTAGGGTCTGCAACAGTCAAAACGGCTGAAACCAATATCAGTAGAGGTAGTATGAAATTGATGACAATGCTCTTCTTTGACCATCGATAAATTGGAGCAGCTATCCGGTGAATTAGGCTTGAGAAACGCTCCGCCTCCGCCATCTGCTCGTAGCTCAAGGCATATGCTGCTTGATCAACCGTTGATGCAAAACGAGCGCCAGGAAGCCGATAGAGATTTCCGTTCATCAACTCGGTCAACCGGGTAACCGCGTTTGCTCGAAGCGCACCAAGTCGGATGCTTTCAAAGAAATTCGAACCCCGACCCAAACTATTGAGGAGATAAGAGGTCGGCAGAAAAGCTGGAAAGCAGAGGTAGTCACGAGCAGCCGCTGGCCCGCCTGCACCAGATTCTTCATAATCAAAAAAACAGATCCTCTCTTCTTTATTGACGTTTGTGCTTTCGACGATCGCGATAGCTTGTCGGCGGAGTTCAGGAGATATTTTTTCACCACCAATGGCGTACACAGCCGCGGCAATCGCTATCGGAGAAAGCAACTCAGCTTTATTGTCCCTAACTAACCGACTCACCAGATATTCGGCGCCCTTCCGAGCAGCGGAGTGATTTCGGTTCATTCGCGCAAATGCCAACGTCACCCAAGCCGTTGAATCAGGCCTACCGCCTGCAGGCGCGTTAGCATGAGGAAGGGCGTCGCCCCACGACCCATCACCGTTTTGGCGATTCAAAAGTTCGGCAACAATCTCATCACGCAGTGCCACCAACTCGGTGTCGGTAGATTTGGCGAGTGTCATAACGACGAAGGCCAGTCGAACATTCTGTGGGAAAAGCTTTCCATGCGGCTTCTGATCCCAGAAGTGCCGTAGCTGTGCCCTTATGCGCGCCTCTACGTCCGTGGCGGGAAAAGCAATCTGGTTTGCCAGCACACCGGAGCATGTCCCATAGGGCCCAATCTGAAACACAGGAGAGTTGCTATCGACGAACTTGCCCCAACCCGCATACGAATAGTTAGTAGGTTCCGTCCGAAGCGAGTCCTGAAGGCTCGTCGCTGATCGCTTGACAGCGCCCAGCAGGTCATCAATATCAGTCATGATGGCTCTCCAAGCCAGCCCTAAGACTATCGGCCATTGCTTCCGCTTCTCCTTGCTGAGGGTGTCTCCGCCAATCAGCCAGGTACGGTGTCCCGCATTTCAACGCGACGAGGGTTCTGGTCAGCTGCCGTGGGGCGTTGAGTTGTTCTGTGAGGACGCTATAGATTCCGGGCCGCCCCGATATTAAGAGATAATTGGATGCATATCTTGCAAACTCAAGAGCTGCTCCAAGCGTCCCAAATGAGCTTTCGTTTGTATAGAAGCTTCGCACATCATCGATCATTGCGTAAGATGTACCGAACAGCAGGGCATGGGCGTGGAAACAGTGCGTGTCGTGCTGATCGCCATTGTCACGACATACCGGAACTCGTCCGTGCTCGGTCAGCAAGAGAGTGCCTCGCATAAGCTCTAGACGGGCTCTCAACGAGTTAATGCTGAGCTCAGCCTCTGGATTTTCTAACACAAAGTCCGCGAAAGATTTAGAATGTCCTCGCGCAACAATCATCGCATAGGTATTGGTAATCGGTCCTAGACCAACCATGGAGAAAACTGGACCATGGTTCTCAACGAGCAATTTAGGATCAGGATTGCATAGGAAACAGTCGGGATCACGCATGTGCGAATCAGCAGCCCATTGGAGATAGGCGATTCCAACTCCCGGCTGGCAGCTGTAAAGGGGGTTTAGTCGAAATAGCCACCTCTGGCCGCTAGAAGGCAATCTAAAATCGAACAGTCTCATATATTTTGGGCATCAACCCGTCACAATCGGCGGTGAACGTGCGTTTTTAGACGCAAGCTTTCTTAGGCATGGGACGCTATCACGTCCCCCGCGTTTGCCTCCTAGCACCGCAGCGCCGCGAGACCGCCTCGAGAACTTGTCATTGGAAAGTAATTTTGCAATTGCAAATTTCTTCCCTCCCCATTGATCGTCGCCAGCCCCAACTTATGGTCGTCGTTCGAGTTGATGCGTCACAGTCTTCCGAGCGAGATTCATTCTCTAAGTTCATGAAGCTGAAAGGGGGATTACGAGATTTCGGTGAGCCCTTCGATGCCAGGTGGGACACAAAATTTGAAGGTGCTCTGGCAGAGTGACCCGCTTGCCAACGGCGAGCGGGGCGGGGTGATGGGCGTCAAACATTGCCCTGTCGCTATGGAAGAACCCGCATGCTTCGCATTTGATCTCGCCATTGGTCACAGCATTAAGCCGCTCGCCTCTGCCGCTATCCGATGATCGCGCTCGATACTTAGTTGAAGCTTCCAAATCCGTTCACCCTCCTCCCGGCCAAGGGACCCAGGAAGGCAGCGGCAACTTGCTATGGACCAAAGCCGGTTTACCGCTGTCAAAGAAATTCCCCGGGTAGCGGGAGGGAAGCGAGCTCAACCGGCCAATTCTGCAGGGCATTCCACAGGAAGTTGGGTGCTGGCTGAGGACGCACTATGCCGTCCTAGTCCAATCGCGGTCTTCGTCCATCCTGAATCTTTCATATTGCGGAATGGGAATTGCGAATGAAACGAGCGCGCAAAATAACCGTGTATTTCGCGGAGCCAGTGATTTATCGCAATTGAACGGTGAGCGGAACTCTCTAAGAATACACGACCCGGGGAAATCGACGCATGACATGAGACGCTCAAGAATATCAAATGCTCAAGGCCGCACCACCCGAGGCGGCAAGCCGTCTACTTATATCCCCGTTGAGATCAGCTTATGAAAATTGACAGCGTATATCAGCGTCGTTCCACCATGTCGAAAATGATCGCGTCCGGAACGGTAGACGTGTCCGTTCTTAGGGAATTGATCAAAGACGGCATGGCTTCATCTGAAGAGGCCATTCTCTGGGATTTCAAGAGGGAACTTCCACGCAATTCACAAACGAAGCAATCTGCTTCGGAAAAAGAATTGTCAGGTGCGAGATTCTCTGAAATCGTTAAGGATTGCGTTTCTTTTTACAATTCCTACGGCGGCTATCTTGTTGTTGGGATCGACGATGCTAGCGGCGCGCTCACCGGCTTTGATTCAGGCTTTGACGCGCCAGACCTTAATAAGCGGATTTCTGGAGCGACTGGCGTCAGCTTAGAAACTATATATCGCACAGTATCCTATCCTGCCGCGAACGGTGCTGTCGACATAGGGTTGCTTTTCATTCCGAAGCGTTCTGCCGGCAAGAATCCAGCCCAGTTCAAGAAGTCCGCGCCTGCAAGTCAGTACGGACGCAAGGCGTTCAGCCAAAGTGATTTCTATCTCCGTGATAGAGACACCTGTCGCCCGGCTGCGACTCCAGAGGATTTTGAATTTTTGTATGGAGACCGCCAGGTCTCAGAGGTCGGAAGCCTTGTACCTTTTTTGGACAACAACCTTCCTGCGAGGGACCCAGACCTCGGGGAACTTCGAGGGCGAGATGCAGAGATAACAAGCTTGTGGCGGTGGCTTTCAGATCAGTTCAGCCCAGTGCATATTCTTTGTGGTCTGGGTGGGTTGGGGAAAACGTCTATAGCTTACACATTTGCAGAACGTGTCATTTTCAACTCGCTGCCAGAATTTGATAGGGTAATTTGGCTTGGTGCAAAGGCAGAAACGTATTCTGGCTTAATGAACGAATATATTCCGCTTCAGAGAGTGGACTTCAACGATATTGACAAAATGTTGTATGAGCTCTTGGGACAGACAGGCTGCCCTCCCGAGCAGATCCCAGAGCTACCGTCACGTGATCAACTTCTGTCTCTTTGTATCAATCACTTAAGTGAATACCGTTACCTTCTTTTAGTCGACAATGTTGACACCTTGGCTGATGAGGAACAGCAGCTTGTATTTCACCTGCTGACTCAGATGTGTTCCATGTCTAAAACGAAGGCCATTGTCACCGCCCGCCGAAATCTTGGAGCATCACGGTCTGTTTATACCCAAATCGAAGGGCTTCACGGGGAGCATTTTAAGCTTTTCGTCGGTGACAAGTCGCGGCTAGTGCGCGTCAAAGAGCCGAGCCCAACGGAGTTACAGAATCTCGAAACTGCAAGTGGCGGCTCCCCGCTGTTCGCACTTTCTCTCCTTCGACTTGTCTCGTTAGGCGATACGTATCGAGACGCCATCAAGAATTGGAAAGGCAGTGATGGAGAGGCCGTGAGGGTCGCAGCTTTCAAGCAAGAGATATCCCGTCTTACCGCGCACCAAGGTAGGGTCTTGCTTGCACTCAGCTATCTCGATTCGGCTTCGTCCACAGAACTATCTGGCGTTCTCAAGCTTAATCGTTTCGAGGTTCAGACAGCTCTAGAAGGCCTGCAGGCCTTTTCCATGACAGAGATAGAAACTTCTTTGCCGGGCGGACCTGTGTTTAAGCTTCCGGTTGCCCTCCTTCTTGTCAGCTCGCTCCTAGAAGCAAGGGTAGCGGGTTGGGAGCAAATTAAGTCAGAATGCGATCGACTTTCTTCCTTACGTCAACATAAGAGGCCGTTTATTGCGCAGGCGATATCTCGAACGATAGGGTTATTACGTGGCGGGTCTGTTTCAGAAGCGAAGGCCACAGCCGAGCAGGCACTTAAATCGCTTCCCGACAGTCCGGACCTTCATTGTCTGTTTGGACGTTGCCTGTCCGAAGCGCGAGAGCCAGGAGCGGAGGATGCATTTCAACGCGCATTCGAACTTGGATGCGAAAAACGGGACCTTTTCGACGGCTGGCTGGCACTTCGTGAGCGTTCAAAAGACTGGCGCGGGATAGTCTCAATCTGCGACGTTGCCGAGGCTAAGCTGAAAAGCTGTCGGTACAGCTTGCTCAGAAACAAAGCCTTCTCACACATTGGCGACGAG
Organism: Mesorhizobium sp. M0208; assembly: GCF_040322015.1. NCBI lineage: Bacteria > Pseudomonadati > Pseudomonadota > Alphaproteobacteria > Hyphomicrobiales > Phyllobacteriaceae > Mesorhizobium > Mesorhizobium sp. M0208. The sequence continues at coordinate 52,879 of NZ_JAMYSP010000005.1, forward strand.
TTTGCACGAGGGGGACGCTACAGAGAAGCAAGCGATAGCTATGCGCTTGGGCTTGACAACATTCGTGCTGCTTTGGCCACATATAACAATCAATCCGACAGATCGGAACTATGGAGATTGAACGGGACACTCGTTTCCCGCTGGCTAGGCGCAGTTGGAATGGACGCGGATGGACAAAGCGACGGCGATCGGCGGATGTTCGGAGTTCATCACAAAGCTATAATGACCTACAAATTTCGACCCGAACGGTCATATCTTTCAGCGTTGTCGGCTCTAGAGGCGTGGCTGACCAAGCTCCGGGCTCGAAAAGGAATCTCCGATACTACTCGCGAGCATTTGAAAACGAGTTATCAGAGGTTGGAGCAGCTTGAGTCTGACGTCCAACGGAATCCGAAGTTGGTAGACGAGTTCAAATCGTCTTTCGCTAAAACGTCAGCGCGGCTCAAAATCTTGTTTAGAACTCTCGCTCCTCAATAAAGGAGAGTTTGGACTTCGAGCATTCAAATACGCCATGTAGGTCGCGATAAGTGGGTATTATCGGAGGTTAGAGACCGTTGAGGCGCACCTAATGATAGACGCTATCGAGACAATCCGAGAAGCTCTCACCTGCGTTTCGACACTCGGTCATCAGCCAATCGTTTCGGTGTTTGAAAAGAGCGCTTTCAATCCAGAAATCTAATGTCTTGCCGTTTTTGACAAAGGATACCCGGATAAGACGATCACCGATTTTATCAACCTGAACAACATCTGTGACTTCGTCGGTGGCGACACAGCCTTGCATATTCTGCGCCGCCTGCCGTTCGTTAGCTGCCATGAGGCTCCTAAATTTATTTACGTCGTCCGGGTACTCACATAGCTACGCAAAGCCTGCGTTGAATTTGCGTTGAAATTTTTCGGTTTGTAGAGTGCCGACTTGTTTGGATCGAACCTCGATGGCTCTGAGGCCTGCTGACGTATCTTCGCTGCGTGAACGCGCTCGCCCTTTCCGTTGATCGAATTGCACCACGCTGGTGCTGCATTGCTAGCCGAACAGGCGATGGCCAATAGCACGGCCAAAACGTATTTCATGTGCGCCTCTGGAGGGTTATCGGTCGCGTCCCCACAGGTGGTGTAGCTCGGCGGTAGCGAAGCCGCTCGCGAGCGTGCCCTCCAACGGCGCTGTAGATGCTATGGGCGGCGGCGAGCGTGTGGCACCCTCGACGCTGTTGAGCAGCTACCTAAGGAGCGCCCCATGTCACCATCCTTTGATGCAAGCAAATCCCTTACCGCCCTTGATCAGGACAGCACGTTGGTCGCAGTGATTGAGATGAGCCAGACAAAGTGGCTCATTGCTGCGACGGTCCCTGGCTTTGAACGTAACCCTCTCAAGAAGCTCGATGCCGACCCGGATTCGGTGTTCAGGCTGTTGCGCCGCTGGCGCAGCGAAGCCATCCAAGCCGGGCGTGAAGTCCGGCGCATCGTTGTCGCCTATGAGGCTGGACGCGACGGCTTTTGGTTGGCGCGCTGGCTCCAGGCGCGCGCTGTCGAAGCTTATGTCATACATCCGTCGAGCGTCGCGGTTTCCCGTGAACATCGGCGTGCCAAGACCGATCGCCTCGATACCGAACTGCTGATGCGCGCCTTTCTTGGCTGGCTGCGGGGCGAGAAGCGCCACTGCAGCATGGCAGCCATCCCAACCATCAATGAGGAGGAGGCCCGCCGTCCGAACCGTGAACGAGACAATCTCGTCCGCGAACCTACACGGATCGTCAACCGCATCAAGGCAATCCTCGCTCGCTTCGGCATTCGCGCCTTCAAACCCAATCTGCGCAAAGCTGCCGAGAAACTGGAGGCTCTGCATACGGCGGAAGGTATGCCCCTACCGGAACGAAGCCGAGCCGAGTTGCGCCGTAATCTCGGACGGCTTCACCTGTTGCGTAAACAAATCCACGAGATAGAACAGGAGCGGTTGCGGCAGCTCTCGGTGGTTCCGGACACGGAGAAGGGTCCGCTCGCGATGGTTCGCCTTCTTGCGCGGATCATCGGTGTCGGTATCGAGACTGCGGACATGTGGTGAATGAGATTCTCTCACGCGGGCTGCGTGATCGGCGAGCCGTCGCCCGCTATGCCGGACTTACCGGGGCGCCGGATGAGAGCGGCCAACGCAGGCGCGAGAAAGGTCTTGCGCGGGCCGGCAACGCTCGCGTCCGCTACGGCATGATCCTATTGGCTTGGCGGTTCCTCCAATTCCAAAAGAACAGCGCGCTGGCGCACTGGTTTTGCGCGAGAACCGCCGATGGCCGTGGCGGTACGCGCAAGACAATGATCGTGGCTTTGGCGCGCAAGCTACTGATTGCCTTCTGGCGACTTGTCACGACCGGCGAGATCCCGACGGGAGTAGCCCTGCGTCCGGTATAAAGCATGGAGGAGCGTTCGACAGGACGAGCATTGAAGTTTGGCAGCTGCAATAGCGTCTGCCAATAACGATCCGAGGTGGTGGTGATCCCGGTCGCTCACATGGCTTACGACGCCGCGCTGTAGAATGGGCCCACCGCCCGGAGCTTCGCCGCCGATGCGTATGGCTAGATCTCTTGCGCGAGATGATTGGCTTTGCCGCCGAGCGGCTGATGGAGCTGGAGGTTGGCGCCGGCGCGCGCCCTGCCGGAACTAAGCCTGGCCGAGAATGATGGTGGAGCGGCAGCAATGAAATTGATGGCCAGGCCGAAGACAATCTGGTCGCCGCGATGGGTGTTCCAGGCGAAACCGTGCACTAGCGCGAAAAATCGACGGCGGTGGCTACGGTGGCGCCCAGGCCGAGCCGGGCCGAGCCTGTAACCGCGGCCGCGAGGCGCCGCAAAGGCGCCGGCCAGCATCTTGCCCTCGATCCCGGTGTCGAAGACGCCGGCCCGCTCCGAATAGCACCCAGCCAGGCAGGCGAGCAGCAACGGCCCGGAGAACACCAGTTGCTCGGCGGCGATGGTGCGGGTCGGGTCCTGCACCGCCATGACAAAGGCGTCCGCCGAAGCGAGCATCGCGAGCAATCGGACAGCAGGCACAGCATTCAAATCCTCGAAGGTGTCCGTCGACATTCGACAACAGACATATGGCGCGGCGCGAGAGCTGGGGCTGTACGACTGACGAAATCGGCTCTCAATCCGAGGCGATGCCGTTCTTGATCCGTGTGAGGTGGCTTTCGCCGTCCTCCGGGCCGAAGCAGCTTTCGAAATCATTGCATTCCCGGCAACTGGGCGCGCTGCACAGCGAAAAACCTTCGGCCTCGCAGAGCTTGCGGTAAAAGTATCTCTTCCATTTCATGTTTTGGGTGTTGCCGGCCGCCAGCGTGGGAAAATGCGAGGCGAGCAGGCGGCCGAGGTCGGTTCGATTAAAAAGGCCAAGGTCCTGCCAGAGATGGTCATTGCGCATGGCACGCCGGGCGATGATCTTGGCGAAGCGGGCGCTCGCCGGGTCGCCCGGCCGGGCATGCGCCAGCAGCAGTCCGCGCAGAAGTTCTTCCTCCAGATCCGGCTCGGGCTCGCTCACCTCTTCCAAGGCAAACGGGTTGATAGGAATAGCAGGGAAACAGCGGGCCAGGACATCGCGCAGCTCGGCGCGCGAAAGGCCGGTTGCCTCCGTTGCCGTCGCCTCGCCGGCCTCGATCTCCTCGAGCGCACGTGAAAGCACACAGGCAAGCACATGCTGGTCGAACCTCCTCTCCAGCTCGATTTGCGGCCATCGGCCGGTGCTGAGCCGGGCATAGTGTTGGGCAAATATGGTGCCGTTCTCCTGGGTTGTCCTATCAAGTAATGCAGCGACCCGGCCGGCCGCAACATGGGTCGGGGAGTTCTTCGGGTAGAGGCAGTCGCGGATCGCCTCGCGGTCGAGTAGTTCGGTAATTTTCGTCTGGTCCTCGGCTCTGTCGCAAATTCTATGATTGGAAGAGGGTTTCGCGAACCCCCGCCCTGCCGTTTGCGCCTCATGGGGACCTCGGCGCCGGAAATGCCCCCGCGGAGTTGGACGTGGACTGTGCTGGGACAGAGGTCGCGTGCTGTTCTTTCCAGTGCGGCCAAATGGTCGACCCCATTCAGGCCCGCCAGACTCTCGGTTGAATGAGGTCCGGTTCAAAGCGTCAGCGGGTGAGTTCCAGCGCACGTTCAGGACAGGATCGCGCGCCTCGCGATGCAGGCAGCTCCTCCCCTTCCGCAACTTCAATGTCACCAGGCAGGATGTAACCCTCGTCATCAAGCTTGAAGATGTCCGGCGCTTGCGCCGCGCATCGCGCGTGACCCTGGCATTTGGCATTTTGGACGATGATGCGCATGGCGCTGCCTCCATTGTCTGTGCCCCGGCTCGGGGCGTGCCTAGGACCAGTCCAGGATCAAATTTTCGATCCCGAACACATGGCCGCCAGAGGTTATGGGTGCCGTACCCTGCTTGATCCTGAAAGCCGGGATGCGCGCCAACCACTCCTCCAGGCCAATGACAATCTCCCGCCGCGCAAGGTGTGAGCCAAGGCAACGGTGGGGACCATAGCCAAACGCTGCGTGGCGGTTGTCCTCCCGCTCCAAATCGATTGTGTTGGGGCATTCGAATTCCGCCGGGTCACGATTGGCAATCATCGTGGCGCAGGAAACATAGTCTCCCTTCCGGATCGGCGCGCCTTCGAAGTCGATATCTTTCGTAGCCACACGGATCAACTGAATGGGCGGATAGGCCCGCAGCAATTCTTCGGTTGCGAGCGGGATGCGGTCCGGTTCGCTCCGCAGCAATTGCTGATCTTTGAGGTTGCGCGCGAGGTACGCCAAGTCAAAGCCTATAGCTGCTGCGACCGTGTCGAGCCCAGCGACGAAGACAAGCACGCCGATGCCGCGGACTTGGGTGTCCGTCAGCCGGCGGCCCTCGACCTGTGCCTGCACGATAAAGGTCATGAAATCGTCAACCGCCTCCTGGCGGCGCATGGCTGCAAGTTCGTCGATGAATGCCACGATCGTCCGGGCAGCCACAGGTCGTTCCTTATCGTCGCCGTGGAGCAGATCTTTCCCCCAGCCGACGAATGTATCGAGTCGGTCATCGGGCAACCCCAGAAAGCGAAGAAAGGTGCTCACCGCGAAAGGAAAGGCAAAATCCTTCATCACGTCGCAGCTTGTGCCCGACGCGGCGATCCTTTCGATCAGCTCGACCGCCCGTTCGCGGACAGCCGGTTCCAAAGCCAACACCCGCTTTGGCGAAAGCAGCGGATTGAGCAGTGAGCGAAAGACGCCATGGACCGGTGGATCGAGCTCAAGCGGGATCGTCGGCCAGTTTTCACCCAGTATGGAGGAGAAGATGCTGCGATGGCTGGAAAAAGTCTCTGCGTCCTGCAGCACCTTCCGCTGGTCCGCGGCACGGGTGATGACCCAGGTACCCCGGCCATCTTGCGTGTTGTAGCGGGAGTAAAAGATCGGAGGCCCGTCATGTAGGCAAGCGACAGCTGCGTGTGGATCCCCGTTGGGTGTTGGTGGCATCCCTGGCGATGTAAACAGGCTGAAGTCCCTCACCATTTCGGGCGGGACATGATCTGGAACGGGGTTGGTCGCCATTTTGTTTTCTCTACATTGGCGTTCATGGCTCGATTGAGATTGCACCGCTGTTCATAAAGTCGATTTCCAGCATGGGCACGTCTCTTGTCGGGCGCCTTCTAGATTCTGTCGCCTGATACAGCCCACCTGCACCAGCGCGGATGAGATCGGTTGCGAAGTCGATCAGAAGGGGCATCTCCGCCGCGCTGCGGTCATGAAGCAAAGCCGCCGCTTATCCCCGTTAGGGTTGAGAGGCTGGTCAATCACCTCTGAGCTCCGTGACGCACTGCTGATGCCCTGCTGATCAAATTGTCGAAGCAAGTCGCGTGCCGGATAGGCGTACCCATGGCGCTGCACCAAGCAATGCCAGCCTGCACTAGGCCCGCCGCTGATGATCACCTGTCCATCATTTTTAGGACAACGTCCGACAACCGACATCCGTGGTCGGTTTGTCGAGTCCGCGACATCGGACTGTTCGGCTTGGCTGCTGCTGCACTGCCTTCCGGTCGACGAGCGAGGAGATCGCTCGCACGGCCCGGATTGAGCAACGACGCGATCCAGCGCAAGGATCGGGTGCGGTCCGACAATACCCGGCGGCGCTTGCGCGCGATGATCGAAATTATCAACAAGGTCGAGCCGCGCTTCGTTGTATCGCTCGCAGCCGCTGCAAGGATTTCCGGCTAGACGGCGATGCACTCGTGCGCAGCGGTCCGGCGACGACTAGCTTGACTGTATCGATGCCGTCGATTCCGGCGTGCATCATCTGACCGTGCGTATGCGCTACGACGGCAAGCTTTTCCGCACATGGACCTAAATTTCCTCGCGAGCCGCTGTCGGGACGTGGTGCCGAGTCCTATGGCGGCCGGTTCAATCCGAGGGCTTGTCGGCACTCTACACATCCCTGTAGGTCGGACCGGGAACACGTGGCAGACTCTCGGCCAGAAACCGCCAGTCGCTGCGCTCGCGTTCGCCTTCCTTGCGCGTGCCGAAGAACTGGATGATCATCTTGCCGTCGGCGCCATAGGCTTCAATGGACGTGACGTGACCGTCCCTCGTCGGCTTGCGCACGGCCCAGACCTCGCGGATGTGATGGGTCCTAAGATGCAGATGGAAGGTCTCGTCGAGCACATTGATCCGCGGCCCGATCTGCTTGACCGACTTGATCGGGCCGGAATGGATCTGGATGCAACCATGATTGCCGACAAAGCACATGATCGGCATCTCGTCTTCGGCCGCCTGTTGGAACAGGGCGCCAACGGCATCATTGTCGAGCAGCCAGGCGTAATCCTCGTCGGCCATACGCATCGCCTGGCAGCGGCTGAGCTTCAGTGCCTTCAACATATGGTAGAACTGATGCACGTCGCTCAGCCGGCTCCAGTGCTCGCGTAGGTCGTCGACCGTGGCGGCTTGGTCTGGACTCACTGCGTTATCGCGCGCCCCGCTCGCCTCGACCGATATGATCGGCTCCTGGTCGGAGGATGCGAGCTCTGCCGCCAGATTCTGATAGGCCTGCAGGTTCGAGGCGGGCCTGAGATGTACTTTGTGCATCGCCTCGCCGGTGGCATCAAAGAATTGCAGGCTGCGGCGGATCTCGGCTCCCTCGCGCTTCTCGACGGCGAAGCCATACGCCCACGCTTTCGGGAAGATGCGCAGGTCGATCTCGTCGCCGAGCACCATGGCATGCGGGTTGCCGGTGACCACTTTGTCGTAGACGCCGATCTTTTGGTGCACGGCACTTTGGTTGCGGGTGACCGCCATCACCTCGCCGACCGCTTCGAGGCCGGTCAGCAGATCATCGACGCGCGGCTCGATGCGCACCGCGCCGTGACCACAATGCGCCGCGACCAATTCGGCTTCCGAAATGCCCAATCGAGCGGCGAGATCATGCTCCCGGATTTTCGGATTGTCTTCGCACGCCCGCCGGATTTCGTCCGGCGACGGTTTCTCGCGCTGGTCCATGTCTTACCCCTGCTTCCACCTACGTGTGAGGATCAGCTGCCCTGCCGGTGAATCTTCAGCCGATAGGGCGCGCCGTAATGCTCGACCCTGATCTGCTGCTGGCCCGTGAACAAAGTGTCGCTGGACAGCGTGCGCACGTCGTCGCACCCGCGCGAAAACCGGGGGTGCTATCGGAGCGGCGAGACCCGAGTGACACGAGCAGGCACATGCCGATGGAATCACATCGAGCCGGTCGGTGGCCACCGGGCGGTGGTGAGCGATTGTGGGTGTTGTCGCAATCGGCCAATCGGTCATTCGGATGCCACGGGCGGCGCTGCTTCGCCAAACAAAGCGTGTCTGACCCAGTCCTGACATGTTGCTCCCTTGCTTCGCCGCATCGATCGCGAGGGCACCCACGACACGATTGTGGATCGGCAGTCTCTTGCCGCCTCGCCAGTGGAGCTTCAAAAACCGTGCCAATTGCGCCGAAGCAAGCTCAGAAGGAGTCTTCTGTAATGGTCATTGGTTTAATGTGAGTTCAGCCAACAACTCAGGCCCAACATCCCGCGTGGCGGACCCGACAAACCCGACAGTACGTGTCGGTTGGCCGACACCTTCGCAGCAATGGACTCACAAGAACCACCGCAGTGTCAGAGATGCCGCGCTGTGTTGAAACGTTTTTTCGCTTTGGCACGGTGCATGCAACTGATGCGCAAGCAGGTCCCGGACTGAGGAGAATGGAGCCATGATTACGCTCACCGACAACGCTGTTGCCGCCATCAAGACTGCTCTTTCCCGCGCCAGCGAGCCGGCGGAAGGCTTTCGCATCATGGTCCAGGCCGGCGGCTGCGCCGGCTTCAAATACTTAATGGGCCTGGAGAGCGTGTCGCGCGAGGGCGACGCGATCACCGAAACAGATGGGATCAAGCTGTTCGTGGACGCGGGCTCCCAACCGCATGTCGCCGGCATGACCGTCGACTTCCTCACCGGGCTCGAATCTTCCGGCTTTGTCTTCGATAACCCCAACGCGCGCGAGAAGTGCGGCTGCGGCAAGTCCTTCAGTTGATCGCCCGAAGCGCCTGTGCGGGTCCATGAAGCGATTGCCGCCGACGGACTCATTTGCGGCAGAGGAGGCTTATATGGCCGGCACAACAGATGTCCCCGTCCTCAAGAACAAGGCAAGGTCGAAGCCGATCTTGGGACCGGCAATCGCTTCCGGTGGGATGCAAAGAACGTCGCCTCCCGAAACAGTTCGGTTCCTGGTGGCACCCAAGCTGCTGGCGGCCAAATCGCGCCGCTGCGCCAAATTCGGCTTATCGATAACGTTGTCGTGTTCGGGTGTCCTTACCTGCGGGCTGACGGCGGCCACTGCGGACATGTCGACGCCGATCCGGTCTACGTCAAACTCTCGGGCGTCCGCGCCGGCTGCCAGTTCGGGCCCATCATCATCAACGGCATACGCCAGAGGCTCAATGAGGCGGTCGCGCGCTCGCGTCATTCCGGTCAACTGAGGATCGCACATGAAACCCGTCTACCTCGACAACAACGCAACCACACGGGTCGATCCTGAGGTCGTGCAAGCGATGTTGCCGTTCTTTAGGGATCAATTCGGCAACCCTTCGTCGGCGCACGCTCTTGGCGCCTCAGTCAGTGCGGCGGTGAGAAAGGCGCGGAGGCAGTTGCAAGCTCTGATCGGCGCGGAGTTCGACGATGAGATCACCTTCACCTCGGGTGGGACAGAAAGCGACAATGCAGCGCTTCTTTCGGCGCTCGAGGCGGCGCCCAACCGAACCGAGATCGTGACGTCCGCGGTCGAGCATCCCGCCGTGCTTACGCTCTGCGCGCATCTTGAGAAGACCCGCCGCGTCAAGGTGCACAGGATCCCGGTGGATTGCCGTGGCCGGCTCGACCTCGACGCCTATATGGCCGCCCTCACCCCACAGGTGGCAATCGTCTCGATAATGTGGGCGAACAATGAGACTGGTGTGATCTTCCCCGTGGCCAGGCTTGCCGAGTTGGCCAAGGAAGTGGGCGCCCTTTTCCATACCGATGCTGTGCAGGCGGTCGGCAAGCTTCCGATGGACCTGAAGTCGACCGCAATCGACATGCTGTCGCTCTCCGGCCACAAGCTGCACGGGCCGAAAGGGATCGGCGCGCTTTTCGTAAAACGTGGCGTCAATTTCCACTCGCTGATCAAGGGGGGCCACCAAGAACACAACCGGCGTGCTGGCACCGAGAATACGCCCGGCATAGTCGGGCTCGGCATGGCGGCCGAACTCGCCTTGAAATTCATGGACGACGAGACCACACGGGTAAAGTCGCTCCGCGACCGTTTAGAGGACGGGATTCTCCAGCGCATCCCAAGCACCTGTGTCACTGGAGATCCCCTGGAACGGTTGCCCAACACCGCAAACATCTCCTTCGAACATGTCGAAAGTGATGGAATTCCACTCCTCCTCAGCCGCGTGGGCATCGCGTGTTCCTCCGGCTCTGCCTGCACCTCCGGCTCTCTGGAACCGAGCCATGTCCTGAGCGCGATGAAAACGCCACACGCGGCAGTCCGCTTCTCCTTGGCGCGGGACAACGGCGAAGCGGACGTCGACCGGGTGCTCGAGGTCATGCCGGCAATCGTGGAGAAGCTGCGTGGCTTTCCCAGTTCTGGGCCGGGTAAGCGAAGCTCCGAAGACGTTCAATCCGGTCTATGCCTGAGCGGCAGCAGAACAGGCTACCGTTCATGACCCGTCATGTCTTTCTCAACGATACGACCTTGCGCGATGGCGAGCAGGCGCCCGGCGTCGCCTTTACCACGACGGAAAAGCTGGAGATCGCCGAGTCTCTTGCGGCGGCCGGCGTCACAGAGATCGAGATCGGCACGCCGGTATGGGCGCCGACGAGATCGAAACAATTCGCGCCGCGGTCGAGCGACGTCTCCCGGTTCGGCTCATGGCCTGGTGCCGGATGACGTCGTTGGATTTCGATGCAGCGATCGAGAGCGGCGTCCACGCCGTCAATCTATCGCTGCCTGCGTCGGACATCCAACTTGCCGCCAAGCTCGGCCTCGATAAGGCGGGAGCGCTCCATGTCATCGAGCATATGGTCAGGCGCGCAGCCGCCGCCGGCTTCTTCGTCGCGGTGGGCTGCGAGGATGCCTCGCGGGCCAATCGGGATCATCTCGCCCGCGTCATCGAGACGGCTGCACGCGCCGGCGCAAGCCGCGTCAGGCTAGCCGACACAGTCGGGGTTCTCGACCCGTTTTCGACCTTCGAACTTGTCGCCCAGCTCGTGGCGCAGTCTCCAATCGACCTTGAATTTCATGCGCACAACGATCTCGGACTTGCTGCCGCCAACACGCTGGCCGCGATCCGCGCAGGCGCGCGCCATGCGTCCGTCACCGTCCTGGGGCTCGGTGAGCGTGCGGGCAATGCCGCGCTGGAAGAGGTGGCCGCCGCGATGGCGGTCTTCGACGGCGCGGATACCGGCATCGAGCTGACCGCATTGCCCGACCTCGCCGCCCAGGTGGCTTGGGCTGCCCGCCGGCAGACCGCGGCCATTAAGCCGGTCGTCGGCGCCGATGTTTTCACCCACGAATCCGGCATTCACGTCGCAGGGCTGCTGAAGGACTCGCGTACTTATCAGGGGCTCGATCCGGCTCTCGTGGGCCGCTGCCGGCGTATCGTCATCGGCAAGCATTCCGGCGCCACTGCGATTGCCCATGTGCTGAGCGAAAGCGGTCGCGATCTCGACCCGGATCTGGCAGCCGCGATGGTGGCCCGCGTCCGGCGCGAGGCGGCCGAGACCAAATCGACCGTCACTGCAACTCAACTGGTCGAGCTCTACGATGAATGTGCAGCGAGGCATCCCTCGCGGAGCTGTGCGGGTCCAGGTCAGCCGTGCGCGAGCGCACCGACACCACAGTTTTCCGACCAGGGAGAATGCAATGAATTGTTCCGCTGACAGCCGCCCCATCAATGTCACCGACATCCTCGCACGACTGAAGCGCCTGTCGGCTGCGGAGGAGTTCTTCGCAGTCCTTGGCGTCTCCTATGATCCGAAGGTGCTGAATGTCTCGCGGCTCCATATCATGAAGCGCGTGGGCCAATACCTTGCCGAAGAAGATTTCTCCGGTCTGCCCGACCAGGTGATTGCCGCGCGGGTGCGCGCGACGCTCGAACGCGCTTACGAGGACTTCGCGATTTCCTCGCCGCTCACGCATCGGGTCTTCAAGGTGCTCAAAGACCACGATCCGAACAAACCTGCCACGCCGGGCCGCACCTTTGTCCCGTTCGACTCCGTACTGAAGCGGTTCGGACAGGAATGACCGCGACACGGGTTGCGACGCGACAATGTCGAGAAGCCGACAAATCCGGTCATCACCACGGCGTCCTCAGAAGCAACCAAGCTAAGTTCTAGGAATAGGGGGCAGCGAAAAACAGTTGGCACGAATGATGCGCACCAAAGAGATAACCGCCAAGCCCCCATCCGGACAGGAGCCTAGAGAAACCGCCAATGCACATCGTAATCTGCATCAAGCAGGTGCCGGACTCGGCACAGATAAGGGTCCATCCGGTGACGAACACGATCATGCGCCAGGGTGTTCCGACCATCATCAACCCTTACGACCTGTTCGCCCTCGAAGAAGCCCTCAGACTGCGCGACGCCTATGGTGGCGAAGTCACCGTGCTCACTATGGGTCCGCCCATGGCAGAGGACGCGCTGCGCAAGGCGCTCGGTTACGGCGCCGACCGAGCGGTGCTCTTGACCGACCGCTATTTTGCCGGCTCCGACACGCTGGCGACCTCGTTCGCCCTTTCCCAGGCAATCGCGAAGGTTGGCGAGACGTTCGGCACGCCAGACCTCGTCTTCACCGGCAAGCAGACGATCGATGGCGACACCGCCCAGGTCGGGCCCGGCATCGCCAAGCGCCTCGGACTCCTGCAACTGACCTATGTCGCGAAGATCGCCTCTATTGACCTTGCTGCACGCGAGATCAGGGTCGAGCGCCGCTCCGAAGGCGGCACACAGATGCTGAAGAGCAGGCTCCCTTGCCTCATCACCATGCTGGAAGGCACAAACGAGATCCGCCGGGGCTCGATCCAGGACGCCCTGTGCGCCGCGCGCAGCCAGGTCTTGAAATGGAGTGCGGCCGACGCCGGCATTGAGGATCTCACCAAATGCGGCCTGCGCGGTTCACCGACGGTGGTCAAGCGCGTTTTCGCGCCTCCTGCGCGAGCGGAAAAGGCGACAAAAATCGACACCGCCGAGATGGCCTTGCGCGATGTCGCTGACGAACTCATCACGGCAATCTTCACCCGCCAGCCGGCATTGGAACATGAGCTCGCCTTCAACGGCGGCGCGTGAGAGGGCAAGGAGCAGACGATGTCGACCGCGAACCGAGAAACCCCTCGCCCTGCCGCCGGCCGTGCCGGCATAAAGAAGGAGCTGCCCGCACATTTCAAGGACTACCGGCACATTTGGGTTTTCATCGAACTCGAACGCGGCCAGGTCCATCCCGTATCATTCGAACTGCTCGGCGAAGGCCGCAAGTTAGCAGACAAGCTTCAGGTCCAGCTTGCAGGCGTCGTGCTTGGACCGCCGGGAGAGGCCATCGGGAACGCCGTTGCCGAAGCGTTCGCTTATGGCGCCGACCTTGTCTACATCGTCGAGGCGCCGTTGCTCGCCGACTATCGGAACGAGCCATTCACCAAGGCGATGACGGATCTGGTCAATACCCACAAACCCGAGATCCTTCTTCTCGGTGCCACCACACTCGGCAGGGATCTTGCCGGCTCCGTGGCGACGACCTTGCAGACAGGGCTCACGGCCGACTGCACCGAACTTGATGTGGATACCGACGGTTCGCTCGCCGCCACCCGTCCGACTTTCGGCGGTTCCTTGCTGTGCACGATCTATACGCTCAATTTCCGCCCCCAGATGGCGACAGTGCGACCGAGGGTCATGCCCATGCCGCCGCGGGCGGATAAACCGGTCGGGCGTGTCATCCGGCACAAGCTCTCGGTAGCCGAGGACGAGATCGTTACCAAAGTCCTGGGCTTCCTGCCGGATAGTCAGTCGGCAAAGGCAAATCTTGCCTATGCCGACGTCGTGGTTGCGGGAGGCCTCGGTCTTGGAGCGGCGGAGAACCTGCAGCTTGTGAAGAATCTCGCGCGGGCAATTGGTGCCGAGCATGGCTGTTCGCGCCCGTTGGTCCAGAAGAGCTGGATGCCGGCTGATCGGCAGATCGGCCAAACTGGCAAGACCATCCGGCCGAAGCTTTACATAGCGGCGGGGATTTCCGGCGCCGTCCAGCATCGGGTTGGCGTCGAGGGGGCGGATCTCATCGTGGCCATCAACACCGACCCGAACGCGCCGATTTTCGATTTCGCTCACCTCGGGATCGTCACCGACGCGATCCGCTTCCTGCCCGCACTGACGGAAGCCTTCACCCGGCGGCTGTCGCCCCACAGTCGCGACAAGCTTGCGAGCTAAGGGATGGACATGATTGAGGAACAATTCGACGCCATTGTTATTGGGGCCGGCATGTCCGGAAACGCAGCTGCTTACACCATGGCCAGCCACGGCCTGAAGGTGCTGCAGTTGGAGCGGGGTGAATATCCGGGCTCCAAGAATGTCCAGGGTGCCATCATGTACGCGAACATGCTGGAGAAGATCATCCCGGATTTCCGGGACGATGCGCCTCTCGAGCGGCATTTGGTTGAACAGCGGCTTTGGGTGATGGACGACACATCCCATACCGGGATTCACTATCGGTCGGACGACTTCAATGAGGCGAAGCCCAACCGCTACACGATCATCCGTGCCCAGTTCGATAAATGGTTTTCACGTAAGGTGCGCGAGGCCGGCGCGACGGTTCTGTGCGAGACGACCGTGACGGAACTCATCCGTGACGCCAAGGACAGGGTGATCGGCGTCCGCACAGACCGGGCCGGCGGAGCCATCTACGCGGACGTGGTCGTCCTCGCAGAAGGTGTCTGCGGACTGCTTGGCACGCGGGCCGGCCTGCGCGAGATGCCGAAGCCGCAAACCGTGGCGCTCGCCGTCAAGGAAATGCATTTCCTGCCCGAAGAGGTCATTGAGCAGCGGTTCGGCCTCAAAGGCGATGAAGGCTGCGTGATCGAGGCGGTGGGCACGACCTCCCGCAGCATGGCCGGGCTCGGCTTCCTCTACACCAACAAGGAGTCGATCTCACTGGGCATTGGCTGCCTCGTCTCCGATTTCGCCGCGATGGTCGAGAGCCCTTACGTCCTCCTCGACGCCTTAAAAACCCATCCTTCGATCCGGCCGCTGATCGCCGGCTCGGAAGTGAAAGAATATTCCGCGCATCTCATTCCCGAAGGCGGCTACAAGGCTATTCCGCAGCTCTTTGGCGACGGTTGGGTCGTGGTCGGCGATGCCGCGCAACTGAACAACGCCATTCACCGCGAGGGTTCGAACCTCGCCATGACCTCCGGCCGCATCGCGGCTGAGGCAATCATCGAGGTCAAGAGCCGCAACGGTCCTATGACCAAACGGAATCTCGCCCTTTACAAAGCCATGCTGGACAAGTCCTTCGTGGTCAAGGACCTAAGGAAATACAAAGACATGCCGGCCTTGCTCCACACCAATTCCTGCAATTACTTCACGGCTTATCCGCGGTTGATGTCGCAAGCCGCGCAGAACTTCATGCGTGTCGACGGCACGCCGAAGATCGAGAAGGAAAAGGCGACCACGGCGGCCTTCATCAAGGCGCGCTCGCGCTGGGGGCTGGTCAGCGACGCGGTCCGCCTTGCATTGGCGTGGCGCTGAGGGGAGACGAAATGACGATCGCAGTGACGAAGTCACGTATCGAGGACAAGCTTTACCAGAACCGCTACTTGGTGGATTCTGGCCGTCCGCATATCAAAGTGCGACCGCACGAGAGGCCAAGCGCGAACTTGCTCGCGCTGACCCACGTCTGCCCCGCGAAATGTTATGAGTTGAACGACAAAGGTCAAGTGGAGATCACTGCCGACGGCTGCATGGAGTGCGGCACCTGCCGGATTTTGTGCGAGACCAGTGGCGAGATCGAGTGGAACTATCCACGCGGCGGCTTCGGAGTCCTCTTCAAATTCGGATGAGGACGCACGCACCGTATCAAGAGGGTCAATCTTGGTACACCTGAGGTCGCGACCAACGCCAAGTCTATCTTTGCTTGAATTGCCGCGCCACGAAGAGAAGCTCGTGAATACTGTGCTTTCACAATTCAGGCTCAGACACGAAAGGAGGAGCACTCTGGACGACAACCGCTGAGGTGTTTCCATGGCTCACGTACCGCAAGATCGGGTCGACGAGGTAGCACCTCGGGATACCCGCCCTGAACCGCCCATCAAAAGCATGCCCCAAGCAGATATCGCGCTCAGGGGACTCTACGAGATATCGAAGGTGCTGACCGCCCCCAGCGAGCTGGAGATTACGCTCGCCAATGTCGTGAACATCCTGCCTTCGTTTCTGCAGATGCGTCACGGAGCAATCGTCGTCCTGGACGCTGAAGGAGAGCCGGAGATTGCCGCAACTGCCGGCAATACCCACGCACCTCAATCAGGCACTCGCCGCGTCATACCACAGGCCATAACAGATCAAATCGTCGCTACGGGGACGCCGCTCTTCATACCGGACGTCCGCAAGTCCCAACTATTTCAGGCTGACCTTCAAACATCTTCGAGCAGCGGCACCATCCCAATTGCCTTTATCGGTATCCCGCTAAAGGCTGATCATAAAATCCTTGGGACATTGTCGATCGACCGCGCCGGAGACGGCGCCACCGACTTTCGCGACAACGAGGACACATACTTCCTGACGATGGTCGCCAACCTTGTCGGCCGGACGATCCGTCTCCATCGCATCCTGAGTACAGATCGTCAGCGGTCTGTCCATGAGCAATGCAGACCGGAGAAATCGCCCAACGAGGGGAGGACCTACGACCCTGCCCGGCATGCGGATGTCAAAATCGACGGGATCATCGGGGAAAGCCCCGCACTCAAGCAGGTGCTCGAAACCGTCTCGGTCGTAGCAGGGACCAATTCCACCGTGCTACTGCGGGGTGAAAGCGGCACCGGCAAGGAATTCTTTGCGCAAGCCATCCATAAGCTCTCACGTCGGAGGAAGAAGTCTTTCGTCAAATTGAACTGCGCCGCACTGTCTGAAAGCGTTCTGGAGTCAGAACTGTTTGGGCATGAAAAGGGCGCTTTCACGGGTGCTATCTCCCAGCGCGCCGGTCGTTTTGAATTGGCAAATGAGGGAACGCTGCTACTTGATGAAATCGGCGAGATTTCGCCGGCCTTTCAAGCCAAGCTGTTGCGTGTCTTGCAGGAAGGCGAGTTGGAGCGAGTCGGCGGCACCAAAACGCTACAGGTCGACGTGCGCCTCATATGCGCCACCAACAAGGACCTCGAGACGGCCGTCATAAAAGGGGAGTTCAGGGCCGACCTTTATTACCGCATCAATGTGGTGCCAATTATCCTGCCTCCGCTCAGAGAGCGACCCGGCGATATTCCACGCCTTGCGAACGCCTTCCTCAATCGATTCAACAAGGAGAACGATCGCGCACTCGCCTTCGCGCCGTCGGCGCTTGACCTGATCTCGCAATGCTACTTCCCTGGTAACGTCCGCGAGCTGGAGAACTGCGTCCAAAGGACGGCCACACTTGCGCGTTCAAGGACGATCACGCCATCCGATTTCGCCTGTAAGAAGAGCCAGTGCCTTTCCTGGCTCCTCTGGAAGCGAGCCGACCGCTCGAATGGCGGCAATACCATCGACGATCTCGCACGGGTCAACGCAGTGCCGGTCGGATTGCGGCTGCCGGCCAGTCGCATCGGTGCCTCCGCAGGCAACGTTTCTCCCCTTGCGGCCGGCGATCCAAACGATCCCGCTTGTCCCCCGCGTCTGACGGAACGCGATCGGCTGATCGACGCGATGGACAAGGCCGGTTGGGTTCAGGCCAGGGCGGCTCGTATGCTCGGCCTCACGCCGCGGCAAATCGGCTACGCGCTGCGCCGATATGGCATCGAGGTGAAGAAATTCTAGACGTCGTGATGACGTCAAACGTAAGCCCGAAGTAGTCTCCCTCACACCCTTCGCGCCCAAGGCTGGTAGCCTTCGCGACCCGATTTGCTTGTCCACTGTCGGAAGCCCGACAAAGGTGTGTCGGAGCAATCCGACGGAATCCGACACGAAAGCCAATTCGTGAACCAAAACCGCTCTTTGAGCTGGCATAGCTCTTGCGGTTTGAACTGCGACATTCACCCAGCAACGGAGCCGTTCGATGTCCGCACCGGCAATTTCGCTTGAGAGCCTCAGCACAACATTCGATGACCAGTTGCTTGCCACCGTGAAAGCCGGTGGCTGCGCGTCTTCGTCCTGCGGCTCGTCGATAAAGCCGGACGACACGGATCCGGCTGTCTGGGACAAGATCAAGGATCACCCCTGCTTTTCAGAAGAGGCGCATCACTATTTCGCGCGCATGCACGTCGCGGTCGCGCCCGGCTGCAATATCCAGTGCAACTACTGCAATCGCAAATATAACTGCGCCAACGAAAGCCGGCCTGGGGTGGTCTCCGAAAAGCTGACGCCCGACCAGGCGCTACGCAAGGTGATCGCGGTCGCCAACGAGGTGCCGCAGCTTTCCGTGCTCGGCATCGCCGGACCTGGCGATGCCTGTTACGACTGGAAGAAGACGAAGGCAACGTTCGAACGAGTCGCCAGGGAAATCCCAGACATCAAGTTTTGCATCTCCACGAATGGGCTCGCGCTGCCGGACCATGTCGATGAGCTTGCCGACATGAATGTCGATCACGTGACGATCACCATCAACATGGTCGACCCTGAGGTCGGTGCAAAGATCTATCCTTGGATCTTTTACGACCATCGCCGCTACGTCGGCATCGAAGCCGCCCGGATCCTGCACGAGCGGCAGATGTTGGGTCTGGAGATGCTGACCGCGCGCGGCATCCTCACCAAAATCAATTCGGTGATGATCCCCGGCGTGAACGATGAGCATCTGATCGAGGTGAATAGATGGGTCAAGGAGCGAGGCGCGTTCCTGCACAACCTCATGCCGCTGATTTCGGACCCGGCGCACGGCACGCACTACGGACTGAGCGGGCAACGCGGCCCAAACGCAATGGAGATGAAGGCTCTTCAGGATCGTGTCGAAGGCGGCGCCCAGTTGATGCGCCACTGCCGGCAGTGCCGGGCAGATGCCGTCGGCCTGCTCGGTGAGGATCGTGGCCAGGAATTCACAGTCGACCGAATTCCCGGCGAGGTCACCTACGATGCCAGCAATCGCAAGGCCTATCGGGAGCTGGTCGCGGAGGAGCGCCGTGATCACGTGGCGGCTAGGAGAGAAGCGATCGGATTGGTCAAGGCAGCGAGCCCCGGCAAGTCCCTTCTCTTCGCGGTGGCGAGCAAGGGCGGCGGCCGCGTCAATGAACATTTCGGCCATGCGAAGGAGTTCCAGGTTTACGAAGCCTCGCCGAGAGGGATCAGCTTTGTCGGGCATCGCAAGGTCGAGCAGTATTGTCTCGGCGGCTGGGGCGGAGAAGCCGCCCTGGATGGCGTCATCGCTGCGCTTGAGGGCATAGATGTCGTGCTGTGCGCCAAGATCGGAAACTGCCCGCAGGATCAGCTCGCCGACGCTGGAATCCAAGCCACCGACGCATATGCCCACGACTATATCGAGACCGCAATCAGCGCGATTTACGCGGCCGCGTCTGGGACCCCCGCACTCGCGGCGACGGCCTGAGCGCGTCTCATCCATTCGGACCAGGAGTTAAAATGGCTTTCAAGATCATCGCATCCCAATGCACCCAATGCGGCGCCTGCGAATTCGAGTGTCCCTCCGGCGCGATCAAGTTCAAAGGCGAGAGCTATGTGATCGAGCCGCAAAAGTGCACCGAATGCGAGGGGGTCTTCGATGCGCAGCAATGTGCCTCGGTATGCCCGGTGCCGAAGACCTGCGTTCCTGCGTGACGGACATTGGGCCGCCGACATGGTCGGGGATGCCTTCGCAGGACGCCTGGAACGCCTTTGTTCACAATCTGCAGCCTCAAGAGAAATCAGGGAACGGACATGTCGCTCGGACGCGAAGAGGAGGTCGAAATCCGCAGGCCTCCACGATTCATGCCGGGAGAGCGGGTACGTGCCACTCGCCACATAAAAAATGACGGCACCTATCCTGGCAGGGAGATCGGCGAAAATCTCGTGCGGAAGGGCGACGAGGGATATGTGCGCGACATTGGCACCTTTCTCCAGCAGTTCTTCATCTATGCGGTCGAATGGGTCGACCGTGGCACCGTCGTCGGCATGCGAGCGCGTGAACTGATGAGCCTCGACAACGCCGAGGCGCCCTGCAGTGCTGAAAGCAATACCAATGAAGGGACGGCCAGATGAAAGTCATGATCCGCAGGACCGAGGCTGGCTTGTCGGCGTATGTCCCGAAGAAGGACCTCGAAGAGCCGATCATCAAGCTCGAGAAGGAAGAGTTGTGGGGCGGAACTGTGACGCTCAGGAACGGGTGGCGGCTCCTCCTACCCGATCTTCCACGGGATACGCGTCTGCCGATCACCGTCGAGGCAAGGAAGGTTTCCGAAGAGGACTGATGCTGCCCCTTGATAGGTGCGTCGCGAGGAAACGAGCATGAACACGATCCTGACATCGGGCCACCTCGTCATCGTGCGGGACAGTTTTGCCGAAAAGCTGCTTGACCTGGCGAAGGAAGCGCTCGCCGCCGATGAGGTGATCCCCTATCTCGGTCCGGGTCTTCTTGGGTTCAACTGTGCGGAACCGCCTGTGCCGCATACGCCGGAGGTCGTTGCCGCGGCACTCAATGCGCGGGCGCCAGCCCCTTCCAGGATCCGCACCAATATGTGGTCGGTTGCGCAGTTCATCGAACAGCGCCGGCATCGCCGGACGCTGCAAGCTTGGATGACCGACATATTCGCAGCGCCGGTGGCGCCGACCCTCCTCCACGCCTGGCTCGCAAGGCTGCCGCTCTCCCTCATCGTCGACAGCTGGTACGACGGCGCGATGCGCACGGCTCTCGTAGAGACCGGCCGAACGGACGTCGTTGAGATACAGGGCGTCACGCGGGCGAACGAAATCGGTAACATTTGGACGAAAACCTACGATTTGTCCGGGAGGGAACTCGACCCCCGATCGGGGGCCAAGACGGTTCTCTATACGCCTCACGGGAGTATTAGGCCGGCGCAAAACTTTCTCGTCGCAGATTCCGACTATGTCGAAGTTCTGACCGAAATCGATATCCAGACACCGATCCCAGACGTGGTGAAGGAACGGCGCATCACCCGTGGATTTTTCTTCGTTGGCTGCCGCTTCAACGATCAGATGCTGCGCACCTACGCCAGGCAGATCATGAAGCGCTCCCGAGGTCCATATTGCGCGGTAATGGACGCGGAAACGCTGACCAGAAACGAAGCGCGTTTCCTTGCGGCAAGCGGAATCACGGTGATCGACATGCCAGTAAGTGAAGCCGCGGCTCGGCTTATAGGAACGCGCACTGCTGCAGGTGGTGGACAGGATTAACAATGGCGGGCCCCTTTGATGATTGGTCCTTCGGCTTGCCTCGAAGGCGCAAAATGCAGTCGGGAATAGACCCGTGAGCAGTGATGCTATCGGCAGCGCAACGAACGCTCTGAATTCGTTGACCCATGTGGAAGCGGCGCGCTGGGGCCAGGATTTGAGTACGCTGTTGCGCATCACGCGTATGAATTTGCGGCATCCCTGGCAGGTCGCCTTCGCTATGGGCTCGACGGTCCTGGCGGCAATCCTCCAGTTGCTCATTCCCCAGCTTCTCGGCCGGGCCGTCGACCTGACCCAGACAGCCATCGGGGGCGGTGTCGCGGGGACCGCGGCAGGACAAGCGCTCTGGATCCCGGCTCTCCTGCTGCTCGCCGTCAGCGCGCTACGCGGCCTTTTCACGATGGCGCAGAACTATTTTGCCGAAGCCGTCGGGCATCATGTCGCGTACGAACTGCGGCTCGCCTACTACGACAAGATCCAGCGTCTCAGCTTTTCCTTTCACGACCGGGTCCATTCAGGCGATCTGATCACCATCGGAATGCTCGATCTCCAAGGCGTGCGGATGTATTTTTCCACCGCGCTCGTTCGCGTGCTCCTGCTCACCATGCTGATCGGGATCGGCGCCTACATGATGATCTCGACCGATCCCATGCTCGGCCTGGTCGCGCTGAGCTTCGTGCCTTTTGTCGCCTGGCGCTCATCGGCCACACAGCTTAGGCTGCGCGCCACCTGGCTCGACCTGCATGAGCGGCTTTCAGTACTAAGCCGCGTGATGGAGGAAAATCTCGCAGGCATCCGCGTGGTCCGCGCTTTTGCGGCTCAAGCCTATGAGATGCTGAAGTTCGACGGCGCTTCCAAGAACGCGCTCGACCTCGCCCACGACCGAGTTGACATCTACGTGCCCAGCACGTCGGCGATGACCTTGTCCTTCTTTTTCGCAATGGGATTGGTGCTCTGGATCGGTGGCAGCAAGCTCGTCGCTGGCGAGATAAGCGTCGGAACGGTGGCGACCTTCCTGACCTTCATGACAATCCTGCAAATGCCAGTCCGCCAGATCGGCCTCATGGTCAATGCCTTTGCCCGCGCTTCTAGCTGCGGTTCGCGGCTTTTCGGTCTCCTCGACCAGGAGATCACAATCAGGGATGCTCTCGAGGCCAGACCGCTCGAGATAAGCGACGGCACTCTGCGCTTCCACAATGTCTCGTTTGCGTACCCCAGCGCCGAAAACCGCGCCATTCTGAAGAACGTCAGCTTTGAGGCCCGTAGAGGCGAGACGATCGCGATCGTCGGTCCGCCGGGTTCGGGCAAATCGACGATAGCTCATCTGGTCCCCCGCTTTTATGACGTGACCGGTGGCGCCATCACGCTGGACGGCCAGGACATACGCAATGTCACCCTCGCGACGCTTCGCAAGGCGGTCGCCGTCGTACAGCAGGATGCATTCCTATTCACCACTACGATCGAGAACAACATCGCTTATGGCGATCCCTGGGCGAAGAGACAGCGAATCGAACGCGCTGGCGAATTCGCCCAGCTCCACAACTACATCCTCGGGCTCCCAGCGGGCTACGAGACGGTCGTGGGCGAACGCGGCGTCTCTCTCTCTGGCGGCCAGCGCCAGCGTCTCACGATTGCTCGCAACATGATGCTGCGCCCCTCCGTCGTCGTTTTCGACGACTCAACGGCCGCGATCGATGCCGGCACCGAGCAGCGCATCCGCGCGGCGATGCGTCGCTTCGCCAAGGATCGGGTGACGATCATCATCGCGCACCGGCTGAGTGCGCTTGTGCATGCCGATCAGATCCTTTTTGTCGATAACGGCGAAATCGTAGAACGCGGCACGCATCAAGAGCTTTTGGCGAAGCGGGGACGCTACAGGGCCCTTTACGATCTCCAGACGCGCCCGGGTGATGACAATATGACCCAGTATGGGGGCGCCCGCTGATGGCGCAGGGCCGCGCCGGCGAAGTCGAAGCCGAACGTGACGACGGTAGACGCCCTCCGCGCGCGGTTGTCGGCTCGCACCGCATCGAGGAGGAGATGTTCGGCCGGGCTTTCGACAAGAGCATCCTCCGGCGCATCTGGGCTTTCGTCCGTCCCTATCGGGCCAGGGTAGTCATCACGATTGCAGCAATGCTGATCTTCACCGGGACGCAGCTTCTCATCCCGTTGATCATCCGCTACGCGCTCGACCAGGGCATGAACCCGGCAAGGACCGATCGCTCAGCCCAGCTTGCGGCCATCGGCGCGTTCGTTTTGGCGATTTTGGTCAATTTCGCTGCCGGCTACATGCAGGAAACCGTGGTTGGGAAAGTGGCCGAAACTGTCCTGTTCGACATCCGCCGCGCCATGTTTGGCCATCTGCAGAAGGTTTCGCTCTCCTTCATGGACAAGACCGAGGTCGGACGCCTCATGTCGCGCCTGCAAGGCGACGTCAACTCCATACAGGAATTCCTCGAAACCTCGGTATATTCCGTAGGCGATGTTGCGCTTCTCTTCGGCATCGTTTTCGTAATGCTGTGCCTCGACTTCCGCCTCGGCCTCTTGACGCTCTCGGTTCTGCCGGTCCTGGTGATCGTCCGCATTGTCTGGCTGCCGCGTGCCCGCGACGCCTTCATGGCCGCACACGAGACTAATTCCGTCGTCAACGGCGCGCTGGCCGAAGCCATTCACGGCGTGCGCACCGTCCAGTCAATGGACCGCCAGCAGGTGAATTTCATCCTTTTTGACGACAAGGCCCATGCCAACCTCAGGACCCACCTGATCGCTGCCAAATATGCACTGGTCATGGTGCCTATCGTCGATGGCCTCACCGGCCTCGCCATGGCCGCCGTTATTGTGGTCGGCGGCTCGATGGTCATGAATGGCCGCATAGATGTGGGCGTATTGGTTGCCTACCTATTTTACATCCAGCGCTTCTTTGACCCGATCCGCTCACTCACCCTGCAATATTCGGTCATGCAGCGCGCCATGGCCTCAGGCAAGCGCCTGACCGATGTGCTCGACGTCAAGATCGATGTTCAGGACAAACCCAATGCCGAGGTGCTTTCGCCCGAAATGGACGGCTCGGTCGAGTTCAGGGACGTCACCTTCGGCTACAATCCGAACCGTTCGGTGCTGAAAAATGTCTCCTTCCGGGTCAATCCCGGCGAGACGGTCGCACTGGTCGGGCCGAGCGGTTCTGGCAAATCGAGCGCGATGGCCCTGGTCCACCGCTTCTATGATGTTCAGCAGGGCCAAGTGCTGGTCGGCGGACATGATGTGCGCGATCTCACCCAGGAATCGCTCGGCCGCCAGGTCGCCATGGTGCTGCAGGAGCCGTTCCTGTTCACCGGGACGGTCTTCGAGAACATTCGATACCACAAGACGGAAGCCACGCGCGACAAGGTGATCGAGGCCGCCAAGGCGGTCGGCGCCCACGACTTCATAATGAGCCTCGCCGACGGGTATGAGACCCAACTTGGCGAACGCGGCGACAACTTATCTCTCGGCCAGCGCCAGCTTATCAGTTTCGCGCGCGCCCTCGTCGCCGACGCCAAGATCCTCGTGCTCGACGAAGCTACCGCCAACATCGACAGCTACACGGAAATGCAGATTCAGAAGGCTCTGATAAAGCTGCTTGAAGGGCGCACTGGCCTCGTCATCGCCCACCGTCTTGCCACGATCCGGGGTGCCGACCGCATCATCGTGCTTCAGAATGGCCAAGTTATTGCGACTGGCAACCACGATCAGCTAATAGCCATGGGGGGCCTGTATTCCAAACTCTACAATCTCAACTACGCCTCCTTCGACGATATTCCAGAACACGATACGACCGTACAAGCCGGCTCCCAGACCTGACGTCTTGGCGGCCTTGTGGTACTGACATTGACTTCGGGCGTGCCGGCGGACACTCAGGCCGCCGCAGACGAGGAAGCAGGCAGCATTCATGCAAAGCACTCGCGCGGATCGTGAAGACCGGCTGCGAACGATTTCCTCCAGCGTCGTTATCCGACCGCGGTGCACGCCGCGACATCGGGCGAACTCGCTCCAGGTGGTGTCGCTCGGCGTAGCAAAGCCGCTCGCGAGCGCGCCCTCAACAGCGCCGTAGCGAGTGACGGCTTTGCTACCGCCGAGCCGCTGATGAAGCTGGATGCGGGAGCCGCCACCGGCGCCGCCCCGGTCGAGAAGAACCTCTTGCGGCGGGCTATGGGCAACGACTAGCGCGAGCGCGACGAGCAGATGCGTGCCGGCATCGTGACGCGCTCGGCCATCATCTCCTTAGGATCGTGCAGTCTCACACCGTGCCCAGATGCCGGCCAACGCACAAACCTGGTAATCTGTGCCGCCGGCTCGTCGTCAGTTTGGCCTCCCTCACGATTTCCCAATCCCCACCACGTGCACGCTCGAGCAATGTGAGGGAGCGCTGTTACAACGATTTACCTTCGGATCAGACCGCGAATTTCATGGTCAGCCAAGTCGAGCCATGATTTCGGATTGAATGGTCGTCGCGGTGTATAGGGAAGCATCTAGCGGCAGATTCCCAAATGCCAGTTGACAAAGAAGGTAGTTAGCACCTGCCTCTTCCAACTGACTGAGCAGAGCTTCTCGCACAGACGCTGCTGATCCTACCACGCACAATTCACTCTCGACTGCCGCATCGAAGGTCAGCGGCAGGTTGGGTGGAGTGGGGATAGCGTTAAGCTCGTAAAGGAATTGGAAGCTCTTGAGCCATCGTTCGTAAGCAGGTGCCGCGAGCGAATAGGCATGTGTGTCACAACGCCCAACCACGACCATGCGGAGCAATCCAACAAATGGCGCTCGATCGCCCGCGCCACTGTTGTCCTCTTGATAGGCGCGGAACGCATCAGTAGTTTTGCGAACAGAAGAGGAAGGTCCTACACACGCGATATTTGCTCCATTCGCAGCGGCCCAGGCTGCGGACTCGGGTCGATTGGCGGCGACCCATGTCGGCGGATGTGGACGCTGATGAGGTCTTAGCGTCAAAGGAACGTCATTGAGCTCAAAATGGCGGCCTTGATAGCACAGCGTGCCAACCTTCATGGCATTAACAAGTATTTCAACAAGAATTTCGCTGGCTTCCGCATAGCGGCCCGGCACCGCGTCCGCACCAATCCCGAAGTAACCCAATTCGATCGGGAGAGCACCGCGCCCTATGCCCAGTTCGAGCCTGCCACCGCTCAACTGGTCCAGCATACAGATCTCTTCGAACGCACGCAGCGGATGATAAAGCGCAAGCAGCATCACCAAGGGTCCGAGACGCAGGCGCCGGGTGCGCTGGGCGACGCTCGATAAGAACAGATTCGGCGATGGACCTCTCCCATGGGGGGTACAGTGGTGCTCTGCGAGATGATAGGCATAGAACCCTAGCTGATCGCACGCCTCTGCTAATATCAGGCGATCTTCGTACTGCCGGGCGATATCGCGGCCGTCCTCGTCCAGATGATCGAAGATGCCGAAGGCTAGGTTTGAAGGAAAGACGTTTGTCACTCGATATTGTCCCCGATTTTAAAGCAGGCTGTTCTCTTGCTGGGATGACCAAGCAAGCCGAAAGATAGCAGTGTGTGATCTCGGATTAGCGTCAGCGTACCGAACAAGCAGAGCCTGACGCTCCGCTGCCCGTGGTGCTTGGTATGTTTAAGCTTCCAACTATATCGCGAGCGGCAGCAAGAAATGCATCCAATTGCTCTTTTGTGCCGATGCTGACGCGGATGCAATGTTCCAAACCATTGTCCGGAAAGTAGGCAACGAGTATCTTTTGCCTTTCCAAGGCTGCTTGCCACCATGAGCCGTCCTGTCCCGCTGGCACACGGGCTAGCAAAAAATTTGCGTGGGAGGGCGTTACGGAAAATCCAAGTTGCGACAGTGCGGCTGTCACTCGCTGTCGTTCATGTCTGATGTGCTTGTGGTTCTCTGCGTAGGCGCCGCGATGCGCAAGCACGCTGATACCAACCGCATGCCCGATCACGTTCATGTTGAAGACGTTCTGGATGTTGCGCAGCCTGCCAATAATCTCAGGGTGACCGAAACCGAAACCGACGCGAATGCCGGCGGCGGCATAGCTCTTCGAAAATGTTCTCAAGATCAGAAGGTTCGAATAACGGTTGATGAGGCGCAGCCCGTGATCGGGTGCAAAGTCGACGTAGGCCTCATCAAGGACGACCAGGCGATCCGATTGTGCCACGAGGCGTTCGATATTGCTTATCGAGAGGAATGTTCCGGTCGGATTGTTTGGATTGGCCACCAGAATGAACTTGGCGTCTTTTGCCGGACCGGAAAGCAATTGCTCCATTGGCAGCGAATGAGTTTGACATCCGATCTCGAGAAACTCAGCACCATGCAACATGGCAAGTTTGCGGTTGAACGAAAACCCTGGCGATATCATCGCCACCTTGTCGCCAGGGGCGAGGAAAGCTCTGTAGATGAGTCCGAGCAGTTCAGACGACCCGTTGCCTGCGATGACCTGATCCGTGGATACCCCATAGGTATTGGACGCTGCTTCCCTCAAGCTGATGTTATCGTCGTCCGGATACAGATACTGGCGATTGAGGGCCGCCACTGCACTTTGCATTATGATTGGCGGCAACGGAAACGGGTTCTCATTCGTATTCAGCTTGACAAAACTTTCGTCCGGCGCTGGTCCGTTGGACGGCAGAGCATCTAACTGTCGCGTCCCTTGCGGAAGAGACGAAAGCACAGCTTGCAGTTTTGCATCGGACATATTTTATCTCCGTTTCAGTCGCACAGGGGCATCCGTATGAGCTCGCAACGAGAGCAACATGGCGGACGGATTGACGATGGCAGCGTCGCCTTTCACAAGATGGTCGCAACGCCGGCTGCCACGGGAATTCGGCCAGGCTGTCCTCGGTCGGATCGACTTGACGCGGACGCGGATCTGCATCCCTGCGCGGGCCAAGCCGCTAAGCGGTCTCAGCTAATCCGCCTGAGTCATGCTTTCACAGACGCTTGACCTCGATGCCGTATTTCCTCAGCACGTAGCCAATCTGGCGCGGGGTCAGTCCAAGCAGGCGCGCCGCCTTTGCCTGCACCCAGCCACATCTTTCCATGGCAGCAATGACGCGCTCGGCGTCGGTGGTCCTCGCGCCCAATGAGTGGGTTGCTCCGGCAGGCGGGACTGTGGTGGCGGCCGAACGAGCGGCCGCATCCGGAGGCGTGGCCGGATTCACTGCCTCTGGCAGGATTGGCGCTGGTTGCGGCGCGGCCTTGCCCGATCTGCTCTTCCGCAGCGCCTCGGCAAAGCATTGGTCGTGGGAGCACGCAAAGTCGTTTCTCCCGATTGATCGTCCCTCCGCCAGGATCGCTGTCCGGTGCACGCAATTTTCAAGCTCGCGAATGTTGCCGGGAAATTCACATTTCATCAGTACTTCAATCGCACGCGGATCGAAGGTCAGCGTACGGCCGTTCTCATCGTTGAAATTCTTGAGAAACTCAGCTGCGAGGAGCGGAATATCGCTGCGCCTTTGGCGTAATGCCGGCACCAGCAAGGGAACCACGTTGATGCGATAATATAGGTCGGCGCGGAACTCATTCCTTGCAACCGCCTCTTCAAGGTTCCTGTTCGTGGCGGCAATCACGCGAACGTCGACCTTGATGGTCTGGTTGCTGCCGACGCGCTCAAACTCCTGCTCCTGCAGCACGCGCAGTAGCTTTGCCTGGAAGGAGGCCGAGATCTCGCCGATCTCATCCAGAAACAACGTCCCCTTGTCGGCGAGCTCAAAGCGACCCTTGCGGGAATTGAACGCGCTTGTGAAGGCACCCTTCTCATGACCGAACAATTCGGATTCCAGGACTGTCTCTGGCAGCGCTGCACAATTGAGTTTGATGAAGGGCCGCTTGGCGCGCGGCGACAACTCGTGAATTGCCTTGGCGACCAGCTCCTTCCCGGTACCGGATTCGCCTCGCAACAGAACCGTGGTCTTTGCCTTAGCTACAACTGCGATCTTCTCGAGCAGCGCGCTTAGCGCCGGACTATCGCCAATCATTCCCTTGACGTGAACCTTCTTGCGCTGCGGTGCAGGGTGCTTGACATCAGAGAATTGCGTTTGCAGCCCATCTTCCACCTCCGTCGGTCGTTCGCGGTCGCCCGCGGAGAAGCGGTGCAACTTGACTGTCTGTCCCACCATGTTGGCTATCATGGTGAGCAGCCGGACATCATAATCGAGCCGATACGTTGACCTGCTGTCCAAGGCGCGGTCGATAGTCAGCGTGCCTACGGCGTTCCCATCAACACGAATGGGAACGCCGATGAAGGACACGGTGTCGGAGGCCCCAAGCACCTCTATGTCAGCGGCAGTGAAGGCCGAATGCACCGCTATGTTCTCGGCGACGAGCGGCGTGTCCGTCGTCACAATCAGATCGATTGCCTTGCGCGGCAGGCGCATCCGGGAGCGCTCATCGCTGTTCTCGTCGCAGCCGGTGACTACGGTGATGTCCAGTACGCCCTCAGCGTCGAAGAGAGCGATGATGCCGTGCCGCATCTGCACAAACGAGGGCAGGAGATCGACGACCTTGGCCAACGTGACTTCGAGCCGGGCGGGGTCGGTGAGTACTTTCGATATTTCGAAGATGCCGGTAAGCGCGTGCTCGTGCGATGGCACAAAAGGGACCGCGGTGTTCATCTCGGACTTTGGGTAAGCCCTTTTCGCATCCGGAAGCGAAATGCGGCACTCGCTGGCATTTTGTTCTGATTTGGGAATGTTGTGGTGCATATGATCCTCGATCTCGCGCCATGAAATGCATGCCGGCGGCATGTGCGCCCGCGACGTCGCGGGCAAGCGCGAAAATGCTCTGACGTGAACTCGTGCCACCGCCGTGTGGTCGAGTGCAAAGCGGGTCGACCCCTGACGCATCGCTTGGCTCTCCCTCCACGAAGCTTGGCCACGTTCTCGGCTTGCACGGGGGCAACCACACGTTGATTTTCAAAAGACTGGAGCGAGGCGGGATAGTCAATCGAGCTTTCTTTCATTCGTGAAAGGAAACCTCGCGGCCTATGATAGAATTCATCAGTTCTAATTTTTGTCGGCGATGTTGAACGAGAGAAATACGGCGCCGGCGATGCGGTGCCCGAGCGGCTGACCGCGCCGAGTTGCCGGGCCGTGCCAGTCACCAGCGCCTGCGAACCAGGGGCGGGAGCGATAATCACTGCCGACGACACTGGTCGGTCGCGGCAACCGCCATTTCCTCGATATTGATGACGCAGATAAGGCGGCGGCGTCGCGTGTGAAGGCGCGAAGGTGGCGGTCGAGCGCGGCTTTCTCGGCGGTGCTCGGAACTTCTGAACCGCATCGTCGCGGTCAGCACCAGCGGCGTCAATCCCTACGTCTCGACGTCGCTTTCAAGCTGTCGCTGCAGCGGGAGCGCGGCAAAGAACACGGCAATTCTGCGCCCTGGTGCCAGCGATGCGGCCCTTCCCAAAGTCGGCAAACCGAGGAGCCCGCCACGATGTGCAGCAAAACCGCAAGCCAGAGAGATCGACCGGCAATCTGCCGAAGAACATCAAGCGCGTGCTGGACGGCGGCCTTGTCATTCCCGTCTTGTGCCACCGCATTCATCCCATCATTGGCGAGCCCAACGTCAGTTCAGGTCATGCGGATCCATTTGGCATGGGTATTGCGGCGGCGTTGGTGCAGCGTTCGACCGGAGCGCCGCGATAGGGAGAAGCCCGGGAGAAGTCACGCCACCTCGATCCGGTCAGGGAGAGAGAAACAGTGTCAGCTGCACAAGTCCGCGGCGCGAGTCCCGCGCCCCGCAAACCCTTCTATGCCAAGCTTTACGCGCAGGTGCTTGCCGCCATCGCCCTAGGCGTCGCAATTGGCTATTTCTATCCGGGGACCGGCGAGAGCCTGAAGCCGCTGGGTGATGCCTTCATCAAGCTGGTCAAGATGATCATCGCGCCTGTCATCTTCCTGACAATTGCGACCGGCATTGCCGGCATGAACGATCTTCACAAGGTCGGCCGGGTCGCCGGCAAGGCAATGGTCTATTTCCTCACCTTCTCGACGCTGGCGCTGATCGTCGGCCTCATCGTCGCCAATGTCGTCCAGCCTGGCGCCGGCCTCAACATCGATCCGGCCTCGCTCGATGTCCAGGCCGTGAATACCTATGCCGCAAAGGCCCACGAGCAGTCGGTCACCGGCTTCCTGATGAACATCATCCCGCCAACGATAGTCGGCGCCTTCGCGGAAGGCGACATCCTGCAGGTGCTGTTCTTCTCGGTTCTGTTCGGCATGGCGCTCGCGATGGCCGGAGAGACGGGCAAGCCTGTCGTTTCCTTCCTTCAGGCGCTCATCGCGCCTGTCTTCAAGCTCGTCGGCATTCTGATGAAAGCCGCGCCGATCGGCGCTTTCGGCGCAATGGCCTTCACCATCGGCAGATATGGCATCGGTTCGGTCGTCAACCTCGCGATGCTGGTCGCGACGTTCTATTTCACCGCCTTCCTCTTCGTGTTCGGGGTTCTCGGCGCGGTCTGCCGCTACAACGGCTTTTCGATCTTTTCTCTCATTCGCTACATCAAGGAAGAGCTGCTGCTTGTGCTCGCAACGTCCTCCTCGGAGGCCGCGCTCCCCTCGCTCATGCAGAAGATGGAGAAGGCGGGCGCCAGGCGTTCGGTTGTGGGTCTCGTCATCCCGGCCGGATATTCGTTCAATCTGGACGGCACGAATATCTACATGACCCTGGCGGCCCTCTTCATCGCGCAGGCAACGAACACGGACCTGTCAATCGGCGATCAGGTGCTGCTGCTGCTCGTTGCGATGCTTTCCTCCAAGGGCGCTGCAGGTGTGACAGGTGCGGGCTTCATCACCCTGGCTGCTACGCTCGCCGTAATTCCGAGTGTTCCCGTTGCTGGGATGGCACTGATACTCGGCATCGACCGCTTCATGTCCGAATGCCGGGCGTTGACTAATTGCGTTGGTAACGCAGTGGCATCCCTCGTCGTCGCCCGCTGGGAAGGAGAATTGGACCAAGCGCAGATGAAAGCCGCCTTCTGCGGTCATCAGCTTGCCGAGGCATCAAACCGGCTATCCTCCGCCGAGTAAGGTCGACGCACCGCGACCGGCTTCGCCAAGCTGGTCACATGACCTGAACGATCGACTCGCAGGCTCTAAACGGCGCCTCACGGACCATGTATCAGAAGCGCTAAATGTGTGAGTGCAAATCATCGCCGCCCTAAGCGAATGAACCTTCCGTTATACCCGGCCGGTCTACGTCTGGAGTAGTCCAATACGCTGTCGATCATTCAGTATGCGGGCGTCTTCACTTTGCCCACCCGAAACCATTGTCGAATCGCGCTAGGTGACAGAGAGCCAGCCTGCGTCAAAAACCAATCAGAATAGGACCCATGACCAAGCGCCCCACAATTGCCGATCTCGCCCGCGAATCCCGAGTCAGCGTAGCAACGGTCGATCGGGTTCTGAACGCCCGCCATCCGGTGCGCGAGGAGACCGCGCGGCGGGTCCACGACGCCGCCCACGCGATCGGCTATCATGCTGCCGGGCTCATCAAGCAGCGCTTGCGGCGAGACCTACCGTGCTACCGTCTGGGCTTCATCTTGAGAAAACCGGCCCAGCATTTCTACCAAGACTTTGCGCGCGAGGTCGAAGCGTCGGTCAATTTGGCCCAGTCCTTCCACGGCATTCCGCTCATCCAATTCGCCCCGTCACATATGCCGAGCGACCTAATCGCACCGCTCAAGGATTTGGGCGCACGCTGCCATGCGATCGCGATGGTGGCACCGGACCACCCAAAAATTACAGCAGCGGTTGAGGACCTCAAGGCCAAAGGCATTCCGGTTTTCTCGCTGCTTTCCGACTTCGCCGCCGGCGTGCGACAGGGCTATATCGGCCTCAACAACCGCAAGGTGGGGCGCACGGCCGCTTGGATGGTGTCCAAGGTCGCAAAACGGCCCGGCAAGGTGGCGGTGTTTGTCGGTAGCCATCGTTTCCAGGGGCACGAGCTCCGTGACGTCGGCTTTCGCTCCTATTGCCGTGAGAACGCGCCGACGTTCGAGGTGCTCGATCCGCTTGTGAACCTGGAGAAACGGCAGGTCACCTACGAGGCAACGCTTGATCTCATGCAGCGGGAACCCGAGCTCGTCGGCTTCTATGTCGCCGGGGGCGGCATGGAGGGCGCCATCTCCGCGGTCCGGGAAGAGGGTAAAAGTCGCGATCTCGTCGCGATCGTGAATGAAATCACGCCGGAATCTCGGGCGGCACTCGCTGATAACATCATCACGATGGCGGTCGCCACGCCAATGCGCCGGCTTTCCCAGGAGCTGATAACGCTGATGACGCGGGCTATCGAGACCGGCACTGCTGAAACACCAGGACAGACATTTCTGCCGTTCGACATTCATCTGCCGGAAAATATATGAAACTGATGGCTTCTATCGTAAGCGGGGAAGTTTCCTTTCATAAATGAGAGAAAGTTGATTGATGATCCCATCCACGCGGGGTAGCCGCACCCCACAGGCCTCAGCCGCGGCCCAGGATGAAGCGCCAATTGGTGAACGGATCGGCCACGCGTTCAGGCGGAAGCGCGAGGTAAATTGCCTACATCCGCAGCGTCAATCGCGACCGGCTTCATTGCCAACATCT
Source organism: Mesorhizobium sp. M0208 (assembly GCF_040322015.1). Taxonomy (NCBI): domain Bacteria; kingdom Pseudomonadati; phylum Pseudomonadota; class Alphaproteobacteria; order Hyphomicrobiales; family Phyllobacteriaceae; genus Mesorhizobium; species Mesorhizobium sp. M0208. Next base: position 86,537 of record NZ_JAMYSP010000005.1, read on the forward strand.
CGACGTTGTCGGTCCAGGGCGGTGTCGTCAAGGATGCCTCACGCCAGTAGCCGAGCGAGGCCGGCACAGTCCATTGGGATTGACCTCGTCGACCGGCATCTCCTCGCCTGGCCGCGCGTGAAAAGCCGCGGCAAGGCCGGCAAAGTTGGCATTTGAGTGGGGCTAAACATCTTCTGGGACTTCGCACGCGAAATCGGAGGCGGCAGTCAACTCAGCACCAACCCGGGCATGTGTTCTGCTCGTTCCTGGCCCTCGTACTCAGCAAGGAACTGCGCCGCTCTGCCGAGCCAAAGGCCTGACGCCCGAATGGCAACCGCTCCTACGCGATCGCGACCGCCTCCAGGAAGCCCGAGACGCTCAATAGCTTTCAAGCAAAGGCGCCAGGCGAGATGCCTCCTGCAACATCATTTCCCGCATCCACAGGCTTGCCGGATCAGTATTGTGAAGCGCGGGCCATTGGACGGCCTCCGTGAATGCGGGATGAGGAAGTGGCGGCGGAAGTCCGACAATCCGCAGGGGTGTTGTTTTTGCGAAATGCTGCGCCAGCCGTAAGGGCATGGTCCCGATGCGGTTGGTGCCTGATATGACGGGCGCGATCAGGCTAAAGCCCTGTACGACGACCTCGATACGTCTCTCGAAACCGTGCTCGAGCAAATACCACTCCTCCATGGTGGGCTGCCGGGTGTGCCTGAATTTGAGCACGACATGCCCCATCGACAAGTATCGCTCGAATGTAAGTGGCTCTGACAGCTGCTTGTTCGTGCCGCAGCCTACGCATACGAGCATATCTTCGAACAGGGCTGCGCGAGGATGTTTCGACATGAACACTTCCGGCATAATCAGAAAATCAACGTCGCCGCGCCGGAGAAGCTCCTCGGGGTCGTCGCAAATAGGCAGACATTCGAAGCGGACGGCGGGAGCTTCCCGCGCAGTACGCTCTACGATCCTCTTAAAAAGCACGAGCGTGAGGTAATCGGAAAGCATGATTCGGAAGAGACGATCCGATTGGGCTGGGTTAAAGGCGTCGGAGGAAATAATCGATAGCTGGATGTGCAGCAATGCGTCCCGGACTGCTGGGGCAAGCCCCTCCGCGCGCGGTGTCAAAATGAGCTCGCGGCCGTTCATCGTAAATAGCTCATTGCTGAAGTAGGCGCGTAACCGAGCGACGGCGGCGCTCATGGCCGGCTGGCTCAGGTTAATACTGTTGGCCGCGGCAGTGACTTTACGCTCCCTGATCAGAGCGTCCAGCACAACGAGGAGATTCAGATCCAGCCCCTTAAACCGCATATCCTGATCTATCCAGCGTGTGGATGGGCATCATCTAAACAATCAATTTTACGAATTTACGAACCATGCATTAGAGGAACGTAAATGACCGACGTCAAGCTCAAATCGACGGCGCCGCCACACGGGGGGGAACATCGAGAGAGCTCATTGGCGAGCCCCCACCGGCTGGCTCACCGTCGCTAACGACAACGGTTGAGTGCAGCCAACAACGCCGCCGCTTTGGCCGGGTAATGCGGCCCGCAAGAAACTATTTTGAAGAGAGGTCCTGAATGCGCCCTCAGGTGCAGTGGAAATTGTGCTGGGAAAACGAGTTGCAGCTCTCGGACCACGTCGAGCTCGCCCAGTTCTTTCGTAATACCTACGGGCCGACTGGGGCGTCCAACGCAGAACCGTTCGAAGGTAGTCGAAGCTGGGCCGGCGCCAGGCCTGAACTCCGCGCAATCGCCTATGATTCGAACGGTGTAGCGGCTCACATGGGCATACTGCGCCGTTTCATCAAGGTTGACGCGGTCGATCTGTTGGTGGCTGAGCTGGGCCTGTACGGGGTACGTCCGGATCTTGAGAGTCTCGGAATCGCCCATTCAATCCATGTCGTGCTTCCAATACTGCAGGAGCTTGGCGTTCCATTCGCTTTCGGAACCGTCCGGCACGCGCTGCGGAATCATGTTGAGAGGTTCGGGCGGCGATACAGCCCTTTGGCCGTCTTGTCGGGAATTCGCGTGCGCTCCACCCGACCAGAGGCGCGCCTCGACCTGCCGCCCACACGCATTGATGACGCACTCACCATTGTTCTGCCAGTTGGACGGCCGATCAGCGAATGGCCCACGGGCACGATGATCGATCGGAACGGACCAGAGCTATGAGCCGTCCCGATTGCTTGTACGAAGTGCGCCGTGAGTGCTCTGACGGCACCGGCCGTCGCAGCGTTTATCTGACGTTTGACGACGGTCCCAATCCACTTTTCACACCGGAGATTCTGGATGTGCTGGCAGAGCAGCGGGTGCCGGCCACTTTCTTCGTCATCGGCGCCTACGCCTTAGAGCACCCGGATCTAATCCAACGAATGTTTGCAGAAGGGCACGAGCTAGGCAACCACACGATGACTCATCCGGATCTGTACAAATGCGGCTTCGGCGAAGTGCAACGTGAGATCTTTGAAGCGAACGGCGCCATCATGAGGGCGTGCCCCCAGGCCTCGGTGCGCTATATTCGCGCGCCCTACGGGGCCTGGAGCGAAGAAGTCTTCACAGCGTCACAGATCGCCGGGCTGACGGCCCTCCATTGGTCCGTCGACCCTCGAGATTGGTCTCGCCCTGGGGCCGACGCGATTATCGATACCGTGCTCGCCTCTGTCCGGCCGGGCGCAATCGTACTCTTGCACGACGGATGCCCTCCCGGCGAGTTGAGCCAGGGCGCTCACGCCGGTCTGCGCGACCAGACGGTCACGGCGCTGTCCCGGCTGATTCCAGCACTTCATGAGCGCGGATTTGTAATCCGCTCACTTCCTCAACATCACTGAACAAACGAGATCCCATGACTCTTCTTGGTACAACCAGCACTGTGGCCATTTCGCTTTATGCACTGCTCTCGACTGCTTATAAGAGCATGCAGGGGATTTATGCTCTGCCGACAAACGACTCATCGGCGTTGGAGGATCTCGTCGGCTCCGATCAACTGCCCAGCGTGGATGTCATCGTCCCCTGCTTCAACGAGGATCCGCGCACGCTTTCAGAGTGCCTGGCGTCCATTGCAGACCAAGAATACGCCGGAAGACTTCGGGTCTATGTGGTTGATGACGGTTCTGGAAATCGCGAAGCCGTAGGAACTGTCCACGAAACCTACGCGCGCGACCCTAGGTTCGACATCATTTTGCTTCCCGAGAATGTTGGAAAGCGCAAGGCGCAGATCGCCGCGATACGCCGCTCATCCGGGGATTTGGTGCTTAACGTTGATTCAGACACGATACTCGCGCCCGACGTCATCACCAAGCTTGTACCGAAGATGCGAGATCCAGCGGTCGGCGCAGTCATGGGTCAGTTGATTGCCAGTAACCGGAGCGAGAGCTGGCTGACAAGGCTGATAGACATGGAGTACTGGCTGGCTTGCAACGAGGAGCGCGCGGCACAGGCTCGCTTCGGTGCCGTTATGTGCTGTTGCGGCCCATGTGCCATGTACCGCCGGTCTGCGCTCCTTTTGTTACTGGACCAGTACGAGTCGCAATTTTTTCGGGGCAAGCCAAGCGACTTCGGGGAGGATCGCCATCTCACTATCCTCATGCTGAAAGCAGGCTTTCGAACCGAGTACGTTCCGGGCGCCATCGCGGCCACAGTCGTTCCGAACAGACTCGGACCGTATCTGCGCCAACAACTCCGTTGGGCACGAAGCACATTCCGGGACACGCTGCTTGGGCTGCGCTTGCTGCCCGGCCTCAATAGCTATCTCACGTTGGACGTGGTCGGACAGAATCTCGGGCCGCTACTCCTCGCCCTATCGGTACTAACGGGCCTCGCACATTTCGCACTGACAGGCACTGTGCCTTGGTGGACAGGACTGATGATTGTGTCCATGACCATGGTCCGATGCAGCGTGGTAGCATTTCGTGCTCGACAGTTTCGATTTCTGGGCTTTTCCCTGCACACGTTCATCAACATCTTTCTCTTACTTCCCTTGAAGGCCTACGCGCTGTGTACATTGAGCAATAGCGATTGGCTGTCGCGAAGCTCTGCTGTCGCTACATCGAACACTGGGGGAAAACAGGCCCCCACCCAAACTCCGATCACTGGATCAAGCAGGGCAGAATTCTCACCGCATGCGGCTCCGCTTCGCAGGCTCAATCTTGCGCGGGATTCTTCGGGATTAGCGCTGTCGGGCAACATTTGCGGCGACGAGTGATCGCTAATTACCTAGGTGGACGAGAGGTGGACGAGTTTGACCCAGAACATGAATCATCAGTTGCTCGATCAGGAATTGGCCGCAGACGATCCGTGGCGCCTCGACGGCAATCCGTTCGAGCGGGAGCGCCACACGCAAATGCTCCAGCTGGCGCTTGCCCAAGGCTCCATTACAAATGCCCTCGAAGTCGGGTGCGCTGCCGGCGCATTCACGGAAAAACTAGCTCCCAACTGCCAAGGGCTCACCGTCATCGATGTGGTGGCGCAAGCGATTGCTCGAGCACGTCAACGGATAAAGGAGCCGTCGCGCATCAACTGGATAGTCTCCGATGTTCAACAGTTTTCGACCGACGAGTTGTTTGACCTGATCGTTGTGGCGGAGGTCCTATACTACCTCGAAGACATAGCCGAGATGCGCGCGGCCGTCAAAAACCTGGTGCGGGTGCTTGCGCCAGGCGGGCATCTGATCTTCGGATCGGCAAGGGATGCTAATTGCCGTCGCTGGGGTCACGCCGCTGGTGCTGAGCCGGTCATCGCCATGCTGAACGAAACGTTGATCGAGGTAGAGCGTCTTGAGTGTCGGGGCGAGTCGGTCAACGAAGACTGCTTGCTCGTCCGTTTCCGGAACCCGCTTTCCGCTTCCTGATGAATCAATCTATCGCCGTTAACGTGGAGACACTATGCGCATCTGTGGTACCAAGCTGACCCATGATGGGGCGATCGCCCTTGTCGAGGATGGACGGCTCGTCTTCTGCGTTGAGCAGGAAAAGCGGCACAACAATCCGCGTTATCAAACCATCGATAATCTCGACGTAATTGTCGCCGCTTTGGCGGAACAGGGGCTAAATCCTTGTGATGTCGATCAGTTCGTTATCGACGGCTGGGATGGCGAAGACGAGTCACAGTTTCAGGTCCGGCAGGCAACCAAGCAACCGCCAGTCTTGGCGTCCCTCTCGGTAAAATGAACCCATGTCCATGGTAGCGATCGATCTTACTGACGTAAGCAAAACTTATGACAAGCTCGTTGTCGACAGACTGTCGTTCCGCGTTGCGGCGGGGGAATGCTTCGGGCTCTTGGGACCGAACGGTGCGGGCAAAAGCACGATTGCGCGTATGGTCCTCGGCATGACATCGCCTGATGCGGGGAAGATTACTGTGCTCGGCGCTCCAGTGCCGGCGCGCGCGCGTTTGGCACGTATGCGCATCGGCGTGGTCCCGCAGTTCGACAATCTTGATACCGCGTTCACTGTACGCGAGAACCTGTTGGTGTTCGGGCGCTACTTCCGGATGAGCAGACGCCAGATCGAAGCGGTCATACCGTCGCTGCTTGAGTTCGCCCGCCTCGAGAACAAAGCGGATGCGCGCGTCGCCGAACTGTCCGGCGGCATGAAGCGGCGCCTGACGCTCGCGCGTGCGCTGATCAATGACCCGCACTTGCTGGTGATGGACGAGCCGACCACCGGCCTCGATCCGCAGGCCCGCCACCTGATCTGGGAACGGCTGCGATCGCTGCTGGCGCGGGGCAAGACTATTCTTTTGACTACCCATTTCATGGAAGAGGCCGAGCGGCTGTGCGATCGGCTGTGCGTTATGGAGGAGGGGCGCAAGATCGCCGAAGGCCGCCCGTCCGCACTCATTGACGAGCAGATCGGCTGTGACGTGGTCGAGGTCTACGGCGGCAATCCGCATGAACTGGGTGCGCTGATCCGGCCGTACGCACAGCGCATCGAGGTGAGCGGTGAGACGCTTTTTTGCTATGCACCCGATCCGGAGCAGGTGCTGGTGCAGCTACGCGGGCGCGCCGGTCTGCGCCTTCTGCAGCGTCCCCCCAATCTCGAGGATGTGTTCTTGCGGCTAACCGGGCGCGAGATGGAGGACTGAACAATGGGCGAACGTTATGCGGCGGCCATGCCCGCCAATGCGTGGAATTGGGTCGCGGTTTGGCGCCGCAACTATCTTGGATGGAAGAAAATCGGGCTTGCATCGGTTCTCGGCAACCTCGCCGATCCGATGATCTATCTGTTCGGTCTCGGCTTTGGCATCGGAACAATGATAGGTCCTGTTGAGGGCACTTCGTACATTGCGTTTCTCGCGGCTGGCATGGTTGCCACAAGCGCGATGGCATCGGCGACTGCTGAAACGGTTTACGGGAGTTTCGGCCGCATGGACAACCAGCGCACCTGGGAAGGAATGCTATGCACTCAGCTGACGCTCGGCGATATCTTACTCGGCGAATTGGCGTGGGCAGCCACCAAGGCCCTGATGGCGGGCACAGCAATCACTATTGTTGCCACCACGCTCGGCTACACATCGTGGCCATCCATCCTCTGCTTGCTGCCAGTCATCGCTCTCAGTGGCCTCGCCTTCGCGAGTCTAGCGATGGTCGTCACGGCGCTTGCGCCCAGTTATGAATATTTCATATTTTATAATACGCTTGTTGTAACACCCATGCTGTTCCTTTGCGGCGCGATGTTTCCGGTCAACCAATTGCCCGGCGCCTTTCAGGACGTCGCCTCCTTGTTGCCGCTCGCACATGCAATTGACCTCATTCGTCCGGCGATGCTTGGCCGTCCGGCCGGCAGCATGGGCCTGCATATCGGCGCGCTTTGCATATACACGGTTTTGCCGTTCTTCCTATCGGTTGCTCTATTTCGTCGTCGGCTGATGCGTTGACGCTACTTACCATTCGTAAAATTGATTCTTTGGGCGATACCCATCCACGCGTCGGATAGGTCAATACATGCGTTTTAAGGGACTCGATCTAAATCTCCTGGTTGTGCTGGACGCTTTGATCAGGGAGCGTAAAGTCACCGCCGCGGCCCGCAGTATTAACCTGAGTCAGCCGGCCATGAGCGCCGCCGTCGGTCGGTTACGCGCCTATTTCAGCGATGAGCTATTTACGATGAACGGCCGCGAACTCATTTTGACACCGCGCGCGGAGGGGCTCGCCACAGCAGTCCGGGAGGCATTGCTGCACATCCAGCTGTCGATTATTTCCTGGGACGCCTTTAACCCGGCCCGATCGGATCGTCGCTTCCGCATCATCCTTTCCGATTACCTCACACTCGTATTTTTTAAGAAGATCGTAAAGCGTGCTGCGCGGGAAGCTCCCGCCGTCCGCTTCGAATGTCTGCTTATTTCCGACGACCCCGAGGAGCTTCTCCGGCGCGGCGACGTTGATTTTCTGATTATGCCGGAAGTGTTCATGTCGAAACATCCTCGCGCAGCCCTGTTCGAAGATATACTCGTATGCGTAGGCTGCGGCACGAACAAGCAGCTGTCAGAGCCACTTACATTCGACCGATACTTGTCGATGGGGCAGGTTGTGCTTAAATTCGGGGACACCCGGCAGCCCTCCATCGAGGAATGGTATTTGCTCGAGAACGGTTTCGAGAGACGTATCGAGGTCGTCGTACAGGGCTTTAGCATGATCCCGCCCCTTCTATCAGGCACCAACCGCATCGGGACAATGCCCTTACGGCTGGCGCAGCATTTCGCAAAAACAACACCCCTGCGGATTGTCGAACTTCCGCCGCCACTTCCTGCCGCATTCACGGAGGCCGTCCAATGGCCTGCGTTTCACAATAATGATCCGGCAAGCCTATGGATGCGGGAAATGATGTTGCAGGAGGCATCTCGTATGATTACCCCGCCTAAGAGCACCGGACGTCTCAGTTGTCGGCCGACGACCCCTCGGTTATGAGAGGAGGCATGGATGGCGATTGGGATTGGGCGATTCCTGCATTGTCGAGAACGATGCAGGGAGAGCAGATCCTTCACCTGAAGAGGTGGCAGCGATGCTGCCGCTGCATGAGCTTGGCTGGGGAACCGACGGGCGAACGAATTCGGGTGCGCTCGCAACACGGTGCCTCGGTATCTAAGCGAGGGCGGGACTGTTCCGTTTCGCAAGCCTGTGCGGCCGACCGCGTTTGACGGACTGGACGATTGGCTGCGGGAGCGCTTCTTCCCCCATGGCTCGGGCTGGATGACGATCTCGACCCGCTCCAGATGCGCCGGGAACGCCTTGCGCGGTCGCGCAGCACGTCGCGGCTCGCCTGTCGGTCTTGCGGCCTCGAGCTCGGACTCAATCGCGCCGAGCCCGGTCTGGATTTCGAAGGCGAAGGCCTGCTAGGCACGTTCGAGCTTCTCGGAGCTGCGACCGAAGCGGCGCGCTCCAGCTGCTTGACGATCCCATGAAGGTCGGCGATCCTCACCTGGGCACGCTCGTTGAGTGTCGCCATCCGGACGATCTCGGCCTTGAGTGTTTCGCTCCGGAGTTGTTGCAGTTCGGCCTTCTCCGCCGCCATGGCGACGAACATCGCCTTGAGCGTATCGATTTCGTGGGGACGGGCCGAAGCGCTTCTCATCATGACGCCGACAGAAGCTTATTGTGCACGGCCTGAAGCCCGCCTTTTGCGCCTGAGTCACTTCGCCACCGCCTTCCGGCCGGACGCCGTCGCCGTTCGGCTCGAACGCGTGTCCAGTCCATGCCTTCGACGAGCGCCATCAGTTTCGGCGCGGCAAGCCGATCACGCCGTTCTCCGCCAGCGGAACTTGTCCTCGTCCAGCGCTCACGGTGCGGGTATGCCGGCGTCGAGCAAACAGAGAGAAGTTTGGGGCCCAACCAGGACGGCCCCGTTACGAAGTTCGTCCTAGTCCCGGTTTGAGTGTCGAATCTTCATCGATTGCTTGGGCGACCAGCGTCCCCGCCGCCAGCGAGCCCGCAACTGCTCAGCAGAAGGGCGAAGTGAACGTGAATGCATCCATTTCGTAAATGTGTGTCTATCCAAGCAATCGATTTCTCTAATTATCCGATGAGCAATATGAACGCGTCAGGCAGGGTGCATCATTAGGAGTATTTTCGATGGCAAAGATTATCGAGGGTGGCCCGGGTGCCGAAACACTCATCGGCACCGAGCTTGACGATTGGATGGAGGGTTTCCAGGGCGGTGACTGGATTGACGGTCGTGGCGGCAACGACGAGATCTCGGGTGGCCCGGACAGTGACCGACTCATCGGCGGCAAGGGTAACGACCGCATCTTCGGCGGAGATGGCTGGGACGATCTCTCCGGCGACAACGGCCGCTTCAACCCGCGCGTCTCCGGTGAGGACAATGACAGGCTCAGCGGCGGTCCCGGCCAGGATGTCCTCTACGTGGGTGACGGCCAGGACACGTTGACCGGGGGCACCGACAGTGACACGTTCGTGTTCCAGTTCCACAATCCGGTGCCTGGGGTTGTCGGGTCGAAGTCGGACATTACCACTATCACCGATTTCAACCCGGCGGAGGACAAGTTCGCCTTCGATGCGGTGGGCCTCTACAATGACGGTTTTGGCGCGAACTTCGTCAACAACGCCAGCATACAGTCCGGCTACCCGGTGAGCAGCTTCTACAGTGGTGCGGCCTCAGGTGCGAACGGCGAACACGTCGTGGTAATCACTGGCGAATCTTTCAACTCTGCTTCTGAAGCCGCGAGTGCGATCTCCGGCGAGCACGCCGGCGACATCATTGTCTACCAAAGCAGCTACACCGACAGAGTCGCAACTCTGGCCTATGTCACCGCCGACAACAACGCGCATGAATTCGTCCACCTGGGCGGTGTGGTCACCGTGGCCGACCTAGGCCTGACCGCGTCGGACTTCACCTTCGTTTGATCCAGAAAACCCATACGGAACAGCGCCCCGCCCCCCGGGGGCGGGCGCTTCCGTTTCCGCTACTTGCGATGGGCCGGGGCGCCCGGGAGCAGTCGCAGCGTGTACAGCTTGACGAAGCCCTGCACGTCGCGCTGGTCGTACACCGAAATCTCCCTGAAGGCGTGGAGGCGGAAGCCTGTTCGGGCCCTTGCGGCCGGCCACGATGACGTTGCCCTTCCAAACCTTCAGCCGGACGGTGTTGTTGTTGACCCGCTCCATTAGATGCCAAACCAAACACATTCGGCGGGAGCACTGATCCTGAATCAGCGAGCGGATGCAGTCGGTTGCCGCTCGGGGAGCAATATAGGGAGCTGGGTCGCCAGATCCTCACGGAGACCTACGTGAGTAACCATTCCTTGAAGGATTCAGCTTTGAGACCTTTCCCTCTGACTTCCGCTATTTGGGGAATTCTGTTGATCAGCGGCGTGGTCAACGTGCTTGCGCTGATCTCGCCGCTGTTCATGCTTCAGGTCTACGACCGCGTTCTGGCAAGTGGCAGCGTATCGACGCTAGTGGGGCTCGTCGTGCTTGCTGCAGGGCTTTATGCGTTCCAATGCCTGCTCGACGTTTTGCGCGCCCGCGTGCTGCTGCGGATTGGCGAGCGTTTCGATGAACAGTTTTCCGGACGCGTTCACGATGCGATCGTTCGCCTTCCGCTTTTAACGCGCATGCCGGGCGACGGCTTGCAGCCGCTACGCGATCTCGACAATGTTCGCGGATTCTTAGGTGGAAACGGCCCGACAGCGTTCTTCGATCTGCCATGGATGCTGCTTTATCTTGGCATTTGCTTCCTCTTTCATTTCTGGATCGGCATGACGGCACTTATCGGGGCGATCGGTCTCACATCTCTGACACTCCTTACCAACACTCTCTCGCAAGGGCCGATACGCGATACCATTGACCACAACATGGTACGCAATGGTCTACTGGAAGCAGCGCGCCGCAATGCCGAGGTCGTGCAAGCTCTCGGTCTCGCAAAGCGGATCGCTGCCCGATGGCACAAGGCCAATGCCAAGTATCTGGCCGCCAACCGGAAAGTCGGGGACGTGGCAGGTGGGCTGGGTGGCATTTCAAAGTCGCTGCGCGTGCTGCTGCAATCGGCCATTCTTGCCGTCGGCGCGTACCTTGTCATCAGGCAGGAGACTACGGCCGGGGTCATGATTGCCAGTTCGATCACGATGGGGCGTGCGCTGGCTCCGGTCGATCTGGCCATTTCAAGCTGGAAACCCTTCCTCATGGCGCGCCAGGGTTGGGCGCGGCTGGAGGACCTCTTGGGAAAGGTTCCTGAAACCGCTCCTGTTATGCCAATGCCTGCACCTGAACGCGAACTCCGCCTCGAAGGCGTGACAATCGTTCCGCCCGGCGAAAGGAAGCCGACCGTGACCGGCCTTGCGTTTGCCGTTCAGGCGGGAAGCGCACTCGGGATCATCGGTGCATCGGGTTCGGGCAAGTCGACACTCTCGCGCGCCATCGTCGGCGCATGGGCGCCGGTCGCCGGAAAGGTTCGCATCGACAGCGCAAGCCTCGATCAATGGGACCGGGAAGCGCTAGGCCGTCATATCGGCTATTTGCCGCAAGGTGTTGAACTATTCGACGGCACCATTGCCGAAAACATCGCTCGTTTTGAAGATAATCCTGACCCTGAGGCTATTGTCACCGCGGCGAAAGCAGCGGGCACACACGAACTGATCCTCCGATTTGAGCACGGCTACGAAACTCCGATTGGTGAGGCCGGATCGGCACTTTCCGCCGGGCAGCGCCAGCGTATCGGTCTTGCCCGTGCTCTTTATCGAGACCCTTTCCTTGTTGTGCTGGATGAACCCAATGCCAATCTCGATGCGGAAGGCGAGGCTGCGGTTGTCAAGGCGATCGCCTCCGTGCGCGAGCGCAAGGGCATTGCGGTTGTCGTTGCCCATCGGCCGAGCGCCATCCGCGCCGTGGATTTGGTGTTGGTGATGGAAGGTGGACGGCAGCGAGCATTCGGTGCGCGTGATGAGGCGCTTTCCAAAGTCCTTAAGGGGGCAGCGATGGCATCAGGCGCTGGGGTCAAGGCCATCGAGTCTACACAGGATAACGAGCGCGCTGACATGGAGGATCCCGGTGTCCGGCATTCATCAGAACAATGACGTTTCCAGGTCCATTCGCCGGCACCTGGTGGCGGGCCTGCTGGCGAGCGTGATCTTTGTGGGAGGAGCCGGAGCCTGGGCGGCCTTCACGAATCTCTCCGGCGCGGTTGTCGCGTCCGGACACTTTGTCGTCGATTCCTATGTGAAGAAGGTGCAGCACCCGACCGGCGGGGTGGTGGGAGAAATCCTGGTGAGCGAAGGTGATAAAGTAAAAGCCGGCGACATCCTCATGCGGCTCGACGCCACCCAGACGCGCGCCACTCTCGCTGTAGTCACCAAGCGGCTCGATGAGCTGGCCGCCAACCTGGCACGACTCGAAGCTGAGCGTGACGATCTGGCGGAGATCGCCTTCCCGGACTGGCTGCTCGCCCGCAGAGATGTTCCGGACGTAGCTTCGGCAGTACATGGCGAGACGCGGCTGTTCGAATTCCGCAGACAATCCCGCGACGGAAGGCAGGCGCAGCTAGCGGAACGCATCACTCAATATGAGCACGAGATCGAGGGGCTCAAGGCGCAGGCAATCGCTTGTGAGAAAAGCACCGAGATCCTCCAAAAGGAAATTGCTGCCCTGAGTGGGCTGCGCGACCAAGGCATTGTCTCGGACCAACGCTTGAACAGTCTGAAGACGCAGGTTGCCACTTTCGGCGGCGAACGCGGTGAGAAGATTGCACATCAGGCACAGACGGCAGCCCGCATAGCCGAAACGCGCCTGCAGATCCTGCAGATCGATCCGGATTTCAAGACGGAAGTCGGCCAGGAGCTCAGAGAGGTTCAGGCGCAGGTTGGGGAGTATGTTGAGCGCAAGGTGGCGGCTGAACAGGAACTGCGACGGATCGATATTGTCGCGCCGCAGTCAGGCGCCATTCAACAACTCGCAGTTCATACGGTCGGAGGAGTGATCACGCCCGCCGATCCGATTATGCTAATCGTGCCGGAAGGCGACGATCTTGCGCTTGAAGCACGAATCACCCCGAAGGACATCGACCAAATCCAGCTTGGTCACAAGGCCGTGCTGCGGATGTCAGCCTTCAATCTGAGGACCACGCCGGTATTGAACGGATATGTCAGCCGGATCGCAGCCGATCTGGCGACGGACGAAAAAAACGGCGTTTCGTATTACCTGGTGCGTCTGTCGGTTCCGCATGCGGAACTGACGAAGCTCAAGGACCTGACGCTCGTGCCCGGCATGCCGGCCGAAGCGATGATCCAGACGGGCGAGCGTACGGCGCTTTCTTATTTTGTGAAGCCGCTGTCGGACCAAATCAGTCGCGCATTCCATGAGGAATGAAAGTAACCACAGAAACATTTTGTTGGTATTCTTGTTGGTTGTTACGCATGCATGAGAGTCATAACCGTCTGAAACCACAGCCATGATTCCGCCTCTGACTCAGATTCGTGGTTCCACGGTCATTTTGCCCTTCCAAGTCGCCGACCATTCAGTTCTTGGCCTCGAGCGCATTAAGATACCCATCATCGTACACAAAGGCTGGAAAAGAGTCCGGTGTCTTGAGCGATCCTAGGTCTGGAGACCTAGGGTGAGCCTGCAAGCACAGGGCTAGGACATGATTGAGCGTCTGCAATATTCGGACAGGTACATAGGAAGACAGGCAGGCGTCAAAAACGCGCTTTCAACGCGCTAAACCGATGCTACGCACCCCGAGCGTCTTGCCGCCCTCGCTCCCGCCGGTAGGAATCAATCGCGAGCAGGCTGCGACGTTCATCGGCGTAAGCTCAACGACCTTTGATGAAATGGTCCAGGACGGCCGGATGCCGCAGCCACGAATGCCGAGCAAGGGGCGCATTGTTTGGGACGTCGAGGAACTTGTATTGGCCTTTCGAAAGCTCCCTCACCGCCAAATCGGAGGAGCACCAAAGCTTGACGAAGATTCGCCGCCACTAGACAATCCTTGGGATCGAAAACCACGAACATGACGGATGAGCCCGTGAAAATCGATCTTAAGGGCGTAGTGAAGGACACTGATCGCCACGGCAATGATCGGTACTATTTTCGCGCACCGGGTCGGAAGAAGGTCCGGCTCCGTGAACCGACCGGCAGCGACGAGTTCCTCGAGGAACTGCGCTGCGCACGCGCCGAGGTCTCTTATGTTCGGCCCGGCACTCTTCCCGAGATTTGCCGGCGCCTCCCCAAGCCTTCCGAGCCAGCGAAGAAAGGCACGTTACTGTGGCTTTGCCAGGAGTATTACCGTCGGGGCGGCACGGAAATCACCCAAGACACTATGGCGCGCCGACGAGCAATTCTGGAGCGCGTATGCGAATTACCTCATCCCCTCGAAGGTGACCCGGATCCTCAGTATCCCACCAAGGGATCTCTGCCATTCGCCGGTATGAAACGGTCTCATGTTAAGGAGATCAGGGACACCAGGCTCGACGCCCTTGGCGCGGCAAACAATATCGTAAAAGCCATCAGCGCGATGTTTGAGTGGGCAAAGGACACAGAGATTCCGGGCGTCGACTCCAATCCCGCCCGCGGCATCAGACGGCTAAAGAGCGGCGACGGCTGGCACCCATGGGACGTGTCGGAGATCGTTCAATATGAGAAGCGGCATCCGCTGGGTACCGCAGCCAGACGTGCGCTCTCGATCTTCATGTTTACTGGCCTGCGGTTGTCCGACGTCGCGATCTTCGGTCGACAGCACATCACGCTCGTCTACAACGAGGAGACCGAGCAGTGGGAGAAGTGGATCAGAATTAAGCCTGGGAAGACCAGTCGTAACAAGGATGCGGTGTTGGTGGAGCTCCCGCTTCTGCCCGAACTAGAGGCGGAACTTGAGCACACGCCCTCCGACCAGATGACCTTCCTGGTCAATGAGTATGGTCGCCCGTTCTCGGAGAACGGTCTGGGCAACAAGATGCGCCAGTGGTGTGATCAAGCTGAGCTGCCGCACTGCAGTGCTCATGGAATTCGCAAGGCCGGCGCGACGATCGCCGCTGAGAACGGCGCGACGCACGAGCAGCTGAAGGCGATATATGGGTGGACTACGTACCAGCAGCCCGACCACTACATCAAGAAAGCGCGTCGCCGGAAGGTAGCGAGAGCGGCGAAATACCTGCTGGTTATCGATCGAAAAGAGAACAAAATTGTCCCACTTTCTGAGGGGGTTGAAAGAGGTGGGACAAAAATGGCCAAAAAATCCAATTAAATCAACGGCCACAAAAGCCAATGGTGGGCCCGGAGGGACTCGAACCCCCAACCAAGCGGTTATGAGCCGCCGGCTCTAACCATTGAGCTACAGGCCCCACGGCGCTGGATTAGTGTTTTTCCCTGAACCGCACAAGGCTTTCCGAGGGCTTTCCGAGCAGGCGTTCCAAGGAGCTGGCAGAGATCGCCCAAATCAGCCCATATTGATAACCTATTGCACGTCGCCCATTGGACACCGCCTACTCGGCTGTCTTGGGATCGCAGATCGAGGAGATTTTATGACCAGACGTATTTTGCCCCTGGCGATTGCCGCCGCAGTCGCATTTCCGGCGATCGCGGCCGCCGCCGATTCACCACCGCCGCCGCGTATCGTCGTCACCGGTGAAGGCGAGGCGGCGATAGCACCCGATCTGGCTCTGCTGACGCTCAGCGTCATGCGCGAAGCCAAGACGGCACGTGCAGCGCTCGATGCCAATAACGACGCCATGGCCGCGGTGATCGCTGCAATGAAATCATCCGGCATCAAGGAGCGCGACCTGCAGACCGCGGGCATCCAGATCAACCCGCGCTATAACTACACCAACAAGCCCGACGGCAGCCAGGAGGCCGAGCTTGTCGCCTATCAGGTGACCAACACGCTGTCGGTGCGCATCCGCGACATCGACAAGACCGGCGACATTCTCGACAAGGCGGTGTCGCTCGGCGTCAACCAGGGCGGCGGCATCTCCTTCTCCAATGACGATCCGGCGGCAGCCGTCACCGAGGCGCGCAAGAAGGCCGTCGCCAATGCCATGGCCAAGGCCAAGACGCTGGCCGAAGCGGCCGGCGTCGGCATCGGCCGGGTCCTGGAAATCACCGACCAGAATTTCGCACCACCGCCGATGCCGATCAACGCCAAGGCATTCGATGCCGCTGGCGCGTCGGTCCCGGTGCAAGCCGGCGAGAATTCCTATACCGCACAGGTGACGGTGACTTTCGAATTGAAATGATCATCGCTTGCACATGCAAAACCCCGGAGGATCGATCCTCCGGGGTTTTTGAGCCGCGCTTTCCGTCCTGGCGGAAAGGGCTCCGCTACTCTACCGGCTGCAAGTCAACCGGCCGCAGGCCCGAAGACCTTAGCGATAGATGATCGGACAGCCGCGCTCGTTGGCAAATACGATCACGACACGGTCGCCATACTGGCGGCCGGCGACCTTGACCGTGCGGCGGTTGATGTCGATGATGCGGGCGCGGTGCAGGCCCATGCGTTCGGCCTTGTCGATGGCACGCTCCGGCGAACAGGACCGGCGCCAGCCGCCATGACGGCGATGTTCGCGATAGTAACCATCATCTTCGTCGCCGGTATAGACGCCGACGCGCGGATCTTGGTTGTTGCCGAAGCCGAGATAGATGCTGTCAGCATGAGCGGGGATGGCAGCAAGCGTGCCAAGGCCGACAAGAGCCGAAAGAGCCGCCGTCTTGATGGTGTTGAACATTGTCTTCTCTCCTTGTTGAGGGTTTCCACCCGTTTCGTCGAACCGATGGGAGGAGAATGCACCCGCCTGTCTGAATTTTTTGCGAACCGGCCATTCATCTCCAGTTCATGAGGCAGAACCGGGATAGTCTCTCGCTTCTGAAGGCGGTGCTATGGACGGCGGTGCTACATAGGGTGGATAGCATGGTGGATGGACAACGTCCGTTTTGCCGTCGATTCCGGATTCTCGATTTTGCGATAAAATCCTAAGGCTCGTCCGCGAGAATATGGTCGAAATAGTCGTCCGGCTCGGCAAGGTCGGTCTCGCTGGCGCTGACTCGGCCGCGCATCGAGATGCCTGCCTCGTGCACGGTCTCGTCGCTTCCAGACACCAGCCTGTGCCACCAATAGAGATCGCGGCCCTCGGCGACCAGCCGGTAAGCGCAAGTCTTGGGCAGCCAGCTGATGGTGCGCACATTCTGCGGCGTCAGCCCGACACAATCCGGAACACGCGCCAGCCGGTTGGCATAGTCGGAACAGCGGCAGCTTCCAGCGTCGAACAGCCGGCAGCCGACGCTGGTCCAGTAGATTTCTCCGGTGTCCTCGTCTTCGAGTTTGGACAGGCAGCATTTGCCGCAGCCGTCGCAGAGTGATTCCCACTCGGCCGGGGTCATCGCCTCGAGCGTCTTGGTCTTCCAGAACGGCTTGTCCATTGTCGGCATGTGGCCCTCGGACGCCTCAAGGTCAAGCACGGCAACACTTGCGCCTCGTCCGAACGATACGCCAGGAACATACGAATGACACGAAGTCGCCTTCAAAACGCCGGTCAATCGCCCTGTACCACCGCTAAGACCTACAAACAGGAACCAAACATGGTTGCTGAAAGTTTGGGCACGGATGGGACGCCACAAGGAGTGTTTATGATGAAACGCCAACCACGGATTCTGGCAGGCACGGCGCTTGGCCTGTTGATGGCGTCCGCGCCGTTAGGCGCGTTCCCGCTGCAAGGCAATGCTGCATTCGGCCCCGCCCGGAACAGCGCAATGTTTATCCCGGCGCAGTCGAATTGTGCCGAGGGCGAATCGGCCGAAGCTTGCGCTCAAGGCGGAAAGTCGGAGCCGGAACAGAAGCCCGGCAAGAGGCGCGACCGGCAAAAACAATCCGAAGCGGCGCCCGCCGAACAATCGGGCGAGCCCGAGCAGAAGCCGCGCAGGAACAAGCGCGAGCAGCAAAAACAGAGTGAATCCGCGCCTGCTGAACAGCTCGCGCCTTCCGGCGAAGAGCAGCAAGGAAATCAACGAAGGAAGAAGAGGCAGCAGCAGATCGAAGCCGCTCCGGCTGACCAGCAGACCGCGCCTGCTAACGACGATCAGCAGCAACTCAAACCGCGCAGGAAGAAGCGCGACCAGCAGCAGATCGAAGCCGCTCCGGCTGACCAGCAGGCCGCGCCTGCTAACGACGATCAGCAGCAACTCAAACCGCGCAGGAAGAAGCGCGACCAGCAGCAGCAGGAGGCCGCGCCTGCCGAACAGCCGGCCGAGCAAGCTGCACCCGCGAACGACGATCAGCAGCAGCTCAAGCCGAGGAGAAAGAAGCGCGACCAGCAACAGCAGGAGGCCGCGCCTGCCGAACAGCCGGCCGAGCAGGCTGCACCCGCGAACGACAACAACGAGCAAGTCAATCCGCGCAAGAGGAAGAACAAGCAAGACCAGCAGATCGAGGCGGCACCGGCCGAACAGGCGCCGCGCAAGAAGGAACGCCCCGCCGGTGAGCCTCTCCCACAGGCCGAGCCACTTCCAACCGAGAAGCAAGCGGCTCCTGCTCAAGGCGAACAGCCCGAGAACCAGGCGAAAAAGCGTGGCAAGAAGCCCGTTGTGGAAGAGCCGGTGACCGGCGAACAGCAGCCCGCAACCGGTGAGCAGCCCACGACGACGGGCGAACAGGCAGCACCCGCCGAGGGTGGGCTCCCTGCTCAGGGCGAAGCCGCCGCCAACCCGAACGAGGCGCCCATACTGGACAGCCAGAAGGATGTCTTGCGCAAGCGCAAGGGCGGCAAGGAGCGCGGCCAAAATGCCGGTAAGCAGCAGGGCAACCAGCCAGCCCAGCAGGGCGAGAACCAGGTGGAAGCCCCGAAGCCTGCTCCGATCGAGGAGGGACCGCCACCTACCGACGACAAGGCAGCCCAGCAGGAGATCAAGCCTGAAAAGATCGTTCCGGTGACCGAGGAAAAAGGCAAGCGCGTCGAGCGTGCGCCCGACATCGAGGATGTTCGCCGCCGTCCGCGCCCGCAGGGCGCCAACGTCGTCAGGGAATTCGGCGACCGCGTCATCCTGCAGTTCAACAACCAGACCTTCGTGGAAAGCAGCGATGCCCCGCGCATGCACCGCGGCGCCAGGAATGTCTATTATGAGGACCTGTCGGGCGATCGCACCCGGGAAATCGTCGAGCGTGACAATGGTGTCCGGATCGTCACTATCCGCAACCGCTACGGCGACGTCATCCAGCGTTCACGCATCGCGCCTGACGGGCGCGAATATGTGCTGAGCTATGTCGACGAGCGCTACTATGACGATGATGCAGACTGGCGCGACCCGGGCGACGACCTGCCGCCGATGCGCCTTACCATTCCGCAAGAGGAGTACATTTTGGATTCCGAAGAGGTCGAGGATCCGGACGACTATTACACCTTCCTCGAACGGCCGCCGGTGGAGAGGGTCCAGCGCCTCTATTCGGTCGACGAGGTCAAGCGCTCGGCCCGAGTGCGTGACATCGCCCGCCGGATCGACCTCGATACGCTCAACTTCGAGTTCGGTTCGGCTTCGATTTCCGACACCGAGGTCCAGAAGCTGGAGGGTGTTGCCAACGCCATGGAGAAGCTGCTGAAGAAAAACCCGGCCGAGACCTTCCTGATCGAAGGCCATACCGATGCAGTCGGCACGCCGGAGGCGAACCTCGCTCTGTCCGACCGCCGCGCCGAGGCGGTCGCCGAAGCTCTGACCAATGCCTTTGGCATCCCGCCGGAGAACCTGACGACGCAGGGTTATGGCGAGGAGTATCTCAAGGTCAACACGTCGGGACCCAATCGCGAGAACCGGCGCGTCGCCATCCGCCGGATTACCCCCCTGGTGGCGCCGGTGGCCAGCGCCCAATAAACCGCAATGTGAACCGCGCGATTCGATCAACCATTGAGTCGCGCGGTCATCAATCTTGAAACGCGCGGCTACCAATCCCAAATTCTGGACATGGCTTCCCTGCCCTGTCCCGACTCCAGCGGGACACGCGAGCCCCGCCGGTCCCCTCCCGGCGGGGTTTCGTTTTTTTAGGACCTTGCAAACCGCCGCAGCCTGCCCGAAATACGGCGCTCCGCAAAGAAGCCCGGAACCGTCACATGAAGCGCATCGAACTTGCCATCGAATCGATCATTCTCGCCTCGCGCTGGCTGCTGGTCGCCTTCTATCTCGGACTGGGCGCGGCACTTGCCATCTATGCCGTGTCCTTCGGCAAGAAGCTGTTCGAGTTCGTTCCTGTCGCCTTCACGCTCGATGACACCGACACCATCCTGAAAATGCTCGGCCTCATCGATGCCGCGCTGGTCGCCTCACTGGTGGTGATGGTGATCATCTCGGGCTACGAAAACTTCGTCAGCCGCTTCGATGAAAATGACGGCAAGGTGCATTGGCTGGGCACGATCGATGTCGGCTCGCTGAAGGTCAAGGTCGCCTCGACAATCGTAGCGATCTCCTCGATCCACCTCTTGCAGGTGTTCCTGAACTCGGTCTCCTACACGACCGACCAGCTGATGTGGCTGACCATCATTCATCTGGCCTTCGTCGCCTCGGCATTCATGCTTGCTTATATCGACCGGCTGATGGGCCTGGGCAAAGCCAAGAAAGCCGGGGAGTGAGCATGCGTCTGTGCCGGTCTTTTGAGGATACTTCTGTAGGTAGATACTTCCGTCAGTAGATAGCTTTGATTTTGGTATCAGTCCGCCCGAACACCTCGTCCGGCACAAAAAAGTCGCCGGCGAGCGGGCCTGTCGCGCCCGGCGCATAGGTCGAGAAATCGCTGACGCCCTCGGCACGCAGCACTTCTTCGTCGATGTAGAAATTGCCGGTCGCCTCGCGCGACGGCCTGACCAGGATGGCGTATGCCGCATCGGCCATGATGTCGGGCGAACGGCTCATCGCTGCCACCGTCGCTCCGCCCAAGAGGTTGCGCACCGCCGCCGTGTCGATGGTAGAGATCGGCCATAGCGAATTGACCGCGATGCCATCCCTGGCGAACTCGGCGCTCATGCCCAGCGTGCACATCGACATGCCGAACTTCGCCATCGTGTAGGCGACATGGTTCTTGAACCATTTGGCCTTCATGTCGAGCGGCGGTGCCAGATTCAAAATGTGAGGATTTTCCGCCAACCTTAAGTATGGAATGCACATTTTGGAGACGAGAAAAGTGCCGCGCGTATTGATCTGGTGCATCAGGTCGTAGCGTTTCATGTCGGTCTCCAGCGTGCCGGTGAGTTGGATGGCGCTGGCATTGTTGATACAAATATCGATGCCGCCGAACCTCTCCACGGTCTTGGCGACGGCTTCGGCGACCTGCGCTTCATCACGGATGTCGCACGGCGCTGGCAGCCCCTTGCCGCCGGCCTGCTCGATCTCTTGCGCCGCCGTGTAGATCGTCCCCGGCAGCTTCGGATGCGGCTCGGCGGTCTTGGCCGCGATCGTCACGTTGGCGCCGTCGCGCGCCGCGCGCAACGCAATCGCCAGTCCGATGCCGCGCGACCCGCCGGAGATGAATAGCGTCTTTCCCTTGAGCGACATCGTTGCGTCTCCTTGTGCTACGCTCTTTTCCGCTATCTTTTCTCTTTGCGATCCTTGCCCGCACCAACGACGGATACAAGGGCCTGCGGCCGTAACGGTGTGACGCCACGGAGGGTTGTGGATTTCGTGAGACGCGTTGAATCGCCGAGCAAAATTGTTATATTCTACCTAAACAGGAAGAATATATAAGTGGCTTTGTCTATCAAGAATACCAAGGTCGAGCAATTGGCGCGTGAGCTCGCCCGCCGCCGCCGGGTATCGGTGACGGAGGCCATCCGTCAAAGCCTTGAGCGGGAAGTTGCGCGCGAACGGCTTGTGCCCCGCGAGGAGACCGGTGATCTCTTTCAACGTCTGATGGCCATTGCCGAACGGGCCGCACGAATACCGGAGCGCGAAGACGCGATGAGCGAAGATGAAATTCTCGGTTACGATGAGCTGGGCATCCCGACGCGATGATCATCGATTCCTCGGCGCTGGTCGCCATCTTGCGCGCGGAACCGGGCTACGATCGATTCGTTTTGGCAATCGCCCAGGCTGAAAGACGTTTGCTTGCGGCACCGACATTGCTCGAAACGACAATGGTGCTTGTCGGTCGCTGGCAGGATCAGATTATCGATCGTTTCGAAGCCTTTTTGCGCACTGCCTCGATCGAAACGATACCCTTCACGGCCGACCACGCCGCTGTCGCCCGTCAGGCTTTCCTGCGCTACGGCAAAGGCCGGCATCCTGCCGCTCTGAACTTCGGCGACTGCATTGCTTATGCTACGGCCCGTCTCGAAGCCATGCCATTGCTGTTCAAGGGTGACGACTTCCGGCTGACCGACATCGAACCGGCCCTTTGATCCACGTTAGACCAGCACCAAGCCTTGCCGCATGGCGATGGCGATCGCATCGGTGCGGTTGACGGCACCGAGCTTGGTCAAGATAGCCGCGACGTGGAACTTCGCCGTGTGCACGGAGATGTCCAGTCGTCGCGCGATAACCTTGTTGGGCGCGCCTTCGGCCAGCAGCGCCAGCACCTCGCTTTCGCGCGGCGAAAGCGTCGGCCGGACGATATGCTCGTCAGTTGGTTCTTCCTCGAACCGGCCGCTGTCGTGGAAGGTCAAATCGTGATGCAGATCGGATAGAGCATGGCTGTCGCGCGAAATCCGGTAGCCCGCCGCCGCCAGCCGCGCGGCGGCGGCGATCAGCAACTCGTCCGCTTGCACCGGCAGCACGGCAAACACTGTATCGGCCGGCCGTTCACGGGCCGCTCGCGATAATAGCAGCACGCGAGGCATAGCCGCGTCGAAGAGACCGCCTTGTACTCCATGGTCATCGACGATGGCGACATCCGCCGCCCCGTGCCCGTCGACATCGCCCGCCAGAACCGGCCGCAGATCATCGGTCGCGGCGAGAGCCGCGGACAGACTTCGTGCGCGCTCGGCGTCAGCGAGCGCGATCAGCACCGTCAGCCGTCTGCCAGCGACCTCACCGCTTACCATCTATCCCTCAGCTCAGTGGTTTTTCACCGATGGTCAGGGAAACCTCACGATTCTCGCCGCCGCGCACCACGCCGAGTGTCACCAGGGCACCGGCACTGTCTGGCCCGAGCTTGCGGATCAGCTCGCGCGGGCCATGCACCGCCTCTGCGTTCCACGACACGATGATGTCGCCGAGGCTGAGACCGGCTGCTTTCGCCGGGCCGTTATCGTCCAGGCTCATCACCATGGCGCCCTGTGTATCACCATTGCGGACCGGATGCAGGCCGGCGCCAAGATAGCCGCGCGCCACATGACCCTTCTCGCGCAGTGTCGTGACTGCCCGTTCGATCGTTTCGTAAGGCATGACCAGTGCCCGCCGGCGTGGCCCGAACAGCAGCATGCCGATCAGTCCGCCCTTGGCGTCGAGCACAGGGCCGCCCTCGAAACGGCCGCCGGCATTGACGGCAAGGTTGATGCGCCGGTCGATCGTGCCGCCCCGCATCGAGCGCCAGGCCGGACCGACCTCGCCGACCGTGCCGCAGGTGGCGAGTGACGTACCGTCACTATTGCCCGCGATGATTGCCAGATTGCCCGGCCGCACCGCCTCCGCCTTTACCAATGACGGGGCGCTCGGCGCGCCGGCCGGTTTCAAAACGGCCGTGCCGGTGGACGGGTCGCGGCCGACCAGTTCGGCCTTGACGGCTTGGCCCGAAGAAAACGTCAGCTCGATCTCCTCGCCGGCCTCGACCGCCTCCTCGGCAGTGACGAAATAGCCGTCCCGCCAGTGGAAAGCAGTTGACGTCCGCTGGTGCGTCGCGAAGCTGGCCGTCGCTGGTGCCGCAGCTGCCGCGATGTCGGCAATGGCGTCGGATAACATGCTCAGATTGAAATCGCTCATGATTTGTCTCCTGGGTTCTTCGTGACCCAGATATCGCCCGGCGGGGGTTGGCGGATACTCGCCTGACGGCTAGTTGAGCATTTGACTGGCCATCTGGTCAGGTCGCGGCCGGTCCGGCTGCTCCGCACATATAGGCATTGTTCATCTTGTTCCAAACGGAGTCCTCAGGTGGCCCTGCCCGCTCAGCAATTGCAATATGACGATGCCCTTCTCGATGCCTATTCGGCGACGGTCGCCGATGCCGTCGACCGCATCGGGCCCGCCGTCTGCCGCATCGAGCGCATCGGTGGCCCGGGCGGCCATGGTTCCGGCTTCGTCATCGCGCCGGACGGGCTGGTCGTCACCAACTTCCACGTCGTCGGCGATGCGCGCAGCGTGCGCGTATCAATGCCGGACGGCGCTTCCAGGGAAGGCCGCGTGCTCGGCCGCGACCCCGACACCGACATTGCGCTGGTGCGCGCCGACGGTGACTTTGCCGACGTTGCGCCGCTCGGCGATTCCAAGCGTTTGAGGCGCGGCCAGATTGCAATTGCCATCGGCAACCCGCTCGGCTTCGAATGGACCGTCACCACTGGCGTCGTCTCGGCACTCGGCCGCTCGATGCGTGCCTCCACCGGCCGGCTGATCGACGACGTCATCCAGACCGACGCCGCGCTCAACCCCGGCAATTCCGGCGGACCACTGGTGTCCTCGGCCGGCGAGGTGATAGGCGTTAACACCGCGATGATCCATGGTGCGCAAGGCATCGCCTTCGCGGTTGCCTCCAACACGGCCAATTTCGTCATCTCGGAAATCATCCGCTTCGGCCGCGTGCGCCGTGCCTTCATCGGCGTTTCAGCCGACACCACCAACCTGCCGCGCCGCGCAGCCCTTTTGTCGCAAGTATCGAGCCGCACGGCGGTGCGCCTGCGCACCGTCGAAAAGAACAGCCCGTCGGACAAGGCCGGCCTCAGGGAAGGCGACATCATTGCCGCCATCGACGGCCGCCCGGTCACCGGTGTCGACGATCTGGTGCGCATGCTCGACGCCGAGCGCATCGGCCACGAGACGCTGTGCACGGTGGTGCGCCGCTCCGGCATTACTCAGGTCACGGTGATGCCAGTGGCGCGAAGCTGAGTGCTCGACCTTGATCCCGAACCGAAGGTCAGCGCAGCAAAAAGTGGGAACCGGTTTTTCGGACAACATCATGGTCAAACAAGATAGAGCCCATCCCGAACCTATCGGAATGGGCAGGCTCTATCGCGGCGCATAGATCCGGCCAAGCAGCGAAACCAGCAGCGCGGCCAGTTCGCCGGTCGGATCGAGATCCGGATCGAAAATGGTCATATCCATTCCGGTGCAGCGCGTATCCGCCACCAGCGCCGTGAGAATGTCGACGAGATCGTCAGGATCGATGCCGGGGCTGCCCGGTGAATCCACTGCCGGCATGACTGTCTGATCGAGCGCATCGACGTCAAAATGCACCCAGTGGGGCCAGCCGGTTCGCGCCAACGTGCTCCAGGTCTTGTCCAGGACCTTCGCCGCGCCAAGCTCGCGCACGGCAAAGACGTCGATCAACGTCATCGCGGTCGAATGGATGTCCGGCCAGCCGAAGTTGGCGTTGCGGTTCTCGCGTTCGCCGATCTGTATCACCTGTTCGTCCGCGACAAGCGGTCTTTCGATGCCGGGCCAGTCGGTCAGCAACGGCTCACCACGTCCGGTTGCGAGCGCAAGGTCCATGCCGGCGGCCGAGCCGAGTGAGGCGTTGACGTCGTAATTGCCCGGATGGCGGAAATCGCTGTGGCCATCGACATGGACCAGCGCAACCGGACCAGATCGCCGTGCTGCGGCCAGCGCGCCAAGCAGGACAGCGCAGTCGCCGCCCACGGCCAGCGGAAACTCGCCTCGTCCCAGCGCGCCGGCAACGATTTCGGCGAGTGCGAGATTGAAGCTGCGTATGGCGTTGCCGTTGCGCAGCCGGGTGCCCGGCTGTGGCTCGGTGCTATAGGCGGGCCGATCAAGATCAACCACTTTGGCGGGCGAAAGCATCTCGACCAAGCCGGCTTCGGTAAGCGCCTGCGGCGCGCGCCAGGTCCCCGGAATATGCCCCGGCCGGAGCGGGCGGAGGCCAAGGTTGGAGGGTGCGCGGACAAGGCAGATTTCACGCATGGAGAAGGCCCAGGGTTGATTAACCCCTAAGCATAAACCGCAAAGGCGTGACCGGCCACGCGGCTAAAGCCCTCACGTCGCGTCTGCCGACAGTTCCTGCCAGCGGCCGCTGTCTCGCTCAGCCCGCCGCGCCATCGGCGTATTGCGCTAGGAATTCCGGGCTCGGCGGGATCGGCCTGATGACGTCGATCAGCACGCCGTTGGGATCTTTGGTGATAAAGTGGCGCTGGCCGAAGGGTTCGTCGCACAGCGTTCGCAGGATCGGTAGCCCGGCGGCGGTGATCCGCTCATAGACGGCATCCGCATCCCTGACCTCGAAATTGATCAGCAGGCCGGAGGTGCGGCCCCGCCCCTCCTTCGGGATCGTCTCATGATCGCCCTGGACGATGCCGAGGTTGACGCGACGATCTTCGGCTGAGCGCAGATGGACGTACCAGTCGGCCTCGAACAGCGGCTTGAAGCCGAAATGCGCGATATAAAAGGCTGCAGTGCCGGCAACATCGCCCGTCATCAGCACCGGATAATAGCTCGTCGTCCTCATCTTTCCTTCTCCCGGCGAATAACATACAGTCTGCATCTAAATTGAACTAACATACAGGCTGCATGTATGCAACAACGATCCGCTCGCCGCTCCAACCGCGATCGCACGGAGGCGACACGCGCCGAGCTCATCGCCGCGGCGCGAAAACTGTTCACCGAAAAATCCTATGCCGAGACCAGCACACCCGAGATCGTCGCCGCTGCTGGCGTAACGCGCGGCGCGCTCTATCATCACTTTGCCGACAAGCAGGCGCTGTTTGCCGCTGTGGTCGAAAAAGAGGCGCAAGCCATCGCGGAAGAGATCGAACGCGCGTCGCCGCCTTCGCTATTTGCCCACGATGCGCTGATTGCCGGCTCGGATGCCTATCTGGCTGCCATGCGTGCCCCCGGCCGAACTCGACTCTTGCTGCTTGATGGCCCGGCCGTGCTCGGCCGCGCCGCCATGGATGCGATCGACAATCGCCATGGCAACCGTTCGCTGCGCGACAGCCTTGTTGCCACGATGCGGTCGCACTCCATGAAGAGATTGCCTGTGGAAGCACTGACCGCTTTGCTCGCCGCTGCCTTCGACCGCGCAGCGCTCGCCATTGAAGCTGGAGCCTCGATCGAGGATTACCGCGCCGTTCTCATGGCGCTGATCGACGGCCTGTCTCCGGCTCCTTCGCACGCATCTCACCCGGCTCGAACTCGTTGAAACAGCCGAGCTGGCGCTTGAACTGGTCGATCAGCCAGGCGGCCGCCGGTTTCGGGCTGCGATCGGCGCGATGCATGGCATAGAGCGGCGAACGGACTTCGCTGTAAGGCTCGAGATCGAGTTCGACGAGCCGGCCGTTCGCCAGATCATCGGCAATCAGCCATCGCGGCAGCCCGCCCCAGCCCAGCCCCTCGCGCATCAGCACGTGCTTGGTGCGCACATCCGTCAGCCGCCAGGTGCGGTAGGCGAAGACACCATAGTCACGCCCGCGCGTACGCTCGGATTGGTCCGAGACGACCAGCTGGATGTGTTCGCGGACATCCTCTAGCGCCACTGGTCTCGGCAGCAGCGCCAGCGGGTGTTCAGGCGCTGCAGCTGGCACCAGGGAGATGAAGCCGATGCGAAGCAGATTCACGTCCGTCTCACCCAGAAGCCCCCCGATGCCGAGATCGGCCTGTCCGCCGACAACATGATCGAGGATCAGGCCAAGCGAGCCGATATGCAGACGCAGCGTCACTGCCGGGAACTGCGCCTCGAATGCCTTTAGCACCCGAACCAGCACCGGCGACGGCAGTGTCACGTCGACCGACAGCGTAACTTCCGCCTCCAATCCCTGCCGGTATCCGTCGACACGCGAGCGGATGCGTTGCAGCACGCCGACCATGCGTCGCGCATCTTCCAGCGTCGCCTTGCCGACATCGGTCAGTTGCGGTTCACGCGCGCCCTCGCGCTCGAACAGTTTCAGCCCGAGCTGCGCTTCGAGGTTGGCGATAGCGTAGCTGATCACCGATTGCGCGCGATTCAATTTGCGCCCGGCGGCCGAGAAGCTGCCGGTCTCGGCCACCGCAACTAGGATCTGCAGTTGGTCAAGCGTCGGGTTCGGTTGCATCGTTCAATCCACAATTTAGATGGATCATATACAAAATATACCAGTTTTTCAAATGGGTCTGCGCACACATATTTGCCGGGAGATTTTAAGTCCAACCCTGGAGACCCATCATGTCGATCCTTCTTGTCACATCCAGCCCACGCGGCGCCGCCTCGCACTCGACCCGCATCGCCACCGAACTCGCCGAGAAGCTGCTTGCCGCCAATCCCTCGGCCAGGCTTGTCGCCCGCGACCTCGTAGCCAACCCGCTGCCGCATATCGACCCCGACTATTCGACCGGCATATATATGCCGGTCGAAGCGCGCAGCCAGCGCCAGGCTGAGGCCGTCGGCGTTTCCGACACGGTACTGGACGAGCTGTTTGCGGCCGACACCGTCATTCTCGCCACCGGCTTCATCAACTTCAACATCTCCTCGACGCTGAAGTCCTGGGTCGATCACATTGCCCGTTCCGGCAAGAGCTTTGCCTATGGCGAGAACGGCCCCAAGGGCCTCGTCACCGGCAAGAAGGTCTATATCGTGCTGGCTTCGGGCGGCATCTATTCCGAAGGTGCGGCCGTGCAGTTCGATCACGCCATTCCCTACCTGCGCAGCGTACTCGGCTTTCTCGGCATGAACGATGTCGAGGTCATCCGCATCGAAGGAGTCGGGATGGGCGCCGATGCGGTGGCAGCAGCGCTGGCCAAGGCCTCGACGAAGGTCGACGCCATTGTGGCTGCGACCGGAAATGCCGAGCGCGTCGCCACCGCGGCGTAAAGCGTCAGCATAGTCTGAATTGTACAAGGGCAGGCGCCCGGCGCCTGCCCTTGTTGTCGTTGGCGACAACCTATTGTGGTGGGCCACACAACTGCCATTGGTTATTCGTCAGCCGTGGCAAGAAGGGGCTCATCCAGCCGGCGCTGAAGGTCCGCGGCCCGGAATATTTTGCGCATCATCTATGGTCCCGAATATGACGCGCCCAACAATCTCGTGCGCCTCCGAGAACGCGGCCTGGCCGGCAAGCGCAGCCTTGGCGCTCAGAGAGTTCGCGCTTGGCCACGAAGCGCTAACGCGATTTGTCGCCAAGCAGCCGCTACGCCGGGTTCACGAGTGTGTCTTCGCCGTGCTGGCGTTGGAAAGCGGGCCAATCGACCCAAGGCTGTCGTAGCCGATCTACCCGAAGATCTTTTCGCCTTGCTCGTCGACCAGTTGGATGCCCTTTTTGATCGAGATGTCGACAGCGTCGTCAAGCCCGGCAAAGCGGTCGGCGCGGATGAATTTGTGCTCCTTCATCACGCCGTCGATCTCCTTCGAAACCACGCCGCAGGTCTGGTACTGGCCCTCCGCCTTGTAGGGCGTGGCGCTGATTAAAAATCCCTTGTGCTCGATCTGCTTTGCCGGCGCCGCTGTCTTTGGCTCGGCGGCTTCGTTGCCTCCGCCGAAAAGACGCTTCAGAAAAGACATGGGGGTATCCTCCAACGGCAATCATCCTGCACCACATAGCGCGGTGCAGGATGATTTTCAGTACCGGTCCTTGGCCGAGCGGGCAAGGGCCGCAACTGGCTTGGCACTCAGAGGTCAGTCGCGCGACAACGCTTCCAAGGCCTCTGCGGCAGCTTCCAATATGCTGATTGCCTCGGCCTGCTTTGCTTCAGGCGCATCGACGATTTCGCCGAGCGCGGCGCGCAGCCGGTGGCGCACGGCGCGAAACTCGTCGCGCTTTTCCGAGCGGCCGCGGCCGCGCCGGCCACCGTCGCCGTCATCGTTCCAGCCGAACCAGTCGCGCGCCTTTGCCATCTTGCGGCCGAAGCGCTCGAGATGTTCGAGCACGTGGTCGATCATCTCGCGATTTTCGTTGAGGTGCGCCTGCCCAGCCTCGGTGATTGAAAACACCTTCTTGTTGCCGTCCGCCGCAGAAACGGCGTAGCCGGCCTCTTCCAGGAAGGTCAGCGTCGGGTAGACCACGCCGGGGCTCGGGCTGTAGAAGCCGCTGGTGCGCTCCTCCAGCGCCTTGATGATGTCGTAGCCGTGCCGCGGCGCCTCGGCCAGAAGCGACAGCGTGATCAGCTTGAGGTCGCCGTCGGCCAGCATGCGCCCGGCGCGGAACATGTCGCCCGGCCCGCCGCGTCCGCCTCTCATGCCATGCCCAAACGGGCCGAAGCCGCCGCCGCGTCCGCCGAACTTGCCGGCCATATGCATGAAAACGCGCTCGGCGTGTTCGCCAAAACGATGACGCCCGAAATGATTGTCTTTGTGCATTGTTTGCTCCTTAAGTTATGTCTTAAGATATATCTCAACTACGTATTCACAGCGGCGGAGTCAAGATATATCTTACGATGTATCTGAAGATAGCGCCAGCAGGATTGGTTTTCGCCGGCAAGGGCGGTCAGGAAGCGCGCGAGGGGCCGAAGGCCACTCCCCAGGCGTCTAACGTGAAGCAACGCATCCACCCCCGTTCCAGTTACGCCGAAGACCGGCGAATGGATGCAAGGCGACGAACCGGATGCTTCGGCGAAATCCCAGACGAATGTGAAAACCTCGCGCAGAAAGCTGCCTCCGACGCTGCTGCTGGTGCTGCCTGCGGTGCGCCGCATCGTTGGCTGGCTTCGCGACCCCGCGGCTTGATAGCGGGGCATGCGAAACGCTCGGTGCGGGAGGAATGGATACCTGTTACCAGCGGCCTTTGCGCCGGTTCCAGGCATAGAGCAGATCGGCGAAACGATCATAGGCATAGCGCGTCAACGGCAGTGCGGCGGGATTGCCGAACAGCGTCGCCAACCAGCCCTCGCCCGGCGTTATCAGCCACACCGCAACTGCAACATCGGCGCCGACCAGCAATTTGCCACCGGCGTCGGTCGCATGCAGCCGACGCCGGATATCCTCCAGCCTGATGCCGTAGCGGGCCAACGCCGTCGGTTCGGCATTGATGTCGCGAAATTCGATCCGCCCGGCCTTGACCGCCTCGACCAGCCGCCGCTTCTGCCGGCTGATGCCGGCATCACAGACCGGACAGCGCGTATTATACCAGACGGTCAGCAGAGGCTTGCTCATGTTTCGAGACGGCACCAGAGGGACGCGCACCGACTATCCGGCAAACGCCATTGCGCCGCAACGCAACACGACAGCCGCGGAATGGCCGGCTAGGCCTGGAGCGCAACTTACCCGAGCGAGGTGATGATCTCGCGATAGGCATCCTCCGGGAAAGCCTTGAGTATCCGCGTCCTGACGTTTCCGGCCGTCGCCAGCATCAGCGAGAAACGAGCCAGGACGGCATCGTCGGGCGCTTCGAGCACGGCCACCATGTCGCAATCCCCCATGGTAAGATAAAATGCCTTGAAGGACCCGCCCATGTCTCCCAGCAGCTTCTTGGCGGCATCGAGCCGCTTCGGCGATTCGCGCACGTTTTTGGCGCCTTGCTCCGTCCAGTTGATCAGCACGATGTAAGTTGTCATGGCACACCTCCCTCCGGTGCCACGGAGCACGGCGTCCAACCGCCGGGGCGGGCATCCGGGTTTGTCGCCCAGAGAATGCGTCCGTCGCGGAATTATCCTCTCGTAGGGCACGACCCGCAAGAGCGGCGCGTTCAAACGTGATCGCATGTGCCCAAACGGAAAAGGGCGCCACCGGCGCCCTTGAAACTGCTTATCCGTCACCCGGCCTCAGCTGTCGAGGAAGCTCCGCAGCTTGCGCGACCGGCTCGGGTGTTTGAGCTTGCGCAGCGCCTTGGCTTCGATCTGGCGGATGCGCTCGCGGGTGACCGAGAATTGCTGGCCGACCTCTTCAAGCGTGTGGTCGGTGTTCATGCCGATGCCGAAGCGCATTCTGAGCACGCGCTCTTCGCGCGGCGTCAGCGAGGCCAATACACGCGTCGTCGTCTCGCGCAAATTGGCCTGGATCGCCGCGTCAATCGGCAGGATCGCCATCTTGTCCTCGATGAAGTCGCCCAGATGCGAATCCTCCTCGTCGCCGACCGGCGTTTCGAGCGAGATCGGCTCCTTGGCGATCTTCAGCACCTTGCGCACTTTTTCCAGCGGCATGGCGAGCTTTTCCGCCAGCTCTTCCGGCGTCGGCTCACGGCCGATCTCATGCAGCATCTGGCGCGAGGTGCGCACGATTTTGTTGATCGTTTCGATCATGTGCACCGGAATGCGGATGGTGCGCGCCTGGTCGGCGATAGAACGGGTGATCGCCTGCCGGATCCACCACGTCGCGTAGGTCGAGAACTTGTAGCCGCGGCGGTATTCGAATTTGTCGACCGCCTTCATCAGGCCGATATTGCCCTCCTGGATCAGATCGAGGAACTGCAGGCCGCGATTGGTGTATTTCTTGGCGATGGAAATGACGAGGCGCAGATTGGCCTCGACCATTTCCTTCTTGGCGATCGCGGCTTCGCGCTCGCCCTTCTGCACCTGGTTGACGATCTTGCGGAATTCCTGGATCGAAATCGCCGTCTCGGTGGCGAGGTTCTGGATCTCGGCGCGCAGGTCGCGGATGGCGTCCTTCTCGTTCTTGGTGAATTCCTTCCAGCCGCGTGAAGTCAAATTGCCGATCGAGCGAGTCCAGTTGGGATCGAGCTCCGAGCCCTGATATTCTTTGAGGAATTCCTCGCGGCGCACACCATAGCTTTCGGCCAGCCTGAGCAGCTTGCCTTCGTTCTGCACTAGGCGCTTGTTGATGTCGTAGAGCTGCTCGACCAGCGCCTCGATGCGCGCCGTGTTCAAGGACAGCGACTTCACCGCCTTGATCAGTTGGTCCTTCAATTCCTTCAGCCGGCGGTCCTGACTGGGCGACAGCGTGCCGGCGGCAGCCAGCCGGTTCTCGACCTGCTGGTCCTGCAGCTTGCGCAGTTTCTTGTAGGTGTCGGCAATGACGTCGAGCGTCTCCATCACCTGCGGGCGCAGTTCGGCTTCCATCGCCGCAAGCGACAGGCTCGCCTCGTCATCGTCTTCCTCGTCATCGTCCACCAGGCCACGGGTGTCGCCGCCGACGTTGGTGATGTCGTCCTCGTCCTCGCGCGAACGGCGCGACTTTTCCTCGGTCTTGGCTTCCTCGATACGCTCGACAACCGGCGCCTGCTTGGCCTCCGGCCCGGCATAGGTCGCCTCGAGGTCGATGATCTCGCGCAGCAGGATCTTCGATTCGTTGAGCTCGTCACGCCAGATGATGATGGCCTGGAAGGTCAGCGGGCTTTCGCACAGGCCCGCGATCATCGTCTCGCGGCCGGCCTCGATGCGCTTGGCGATCGCGATTTCGCCCTCGCGCGACAGAAGCTCGACTGAGCCCATCTCGCGCAGATACATGCGGACCGGATCGTCGGTGCGGTCGGTCGGCTCTTTCTTGGTCGTGGTGGCGGCGACGGCGGTGCCGGTCTGCTCGGCGAGTTCGTTCGCGTCTTCCTCGGCGTCAGCGGCAGTATCGGCGGCTTCGGGCTCCTCGCCCTGCTCGTCGTCCTCGACCACGTTGATGCCCATGTCGGAAAGCATGGCCATCGTGTCCTCGATCTGCTCGGAGGTCACTTCCTCCGAGGGCAGCACCGAATTCAGCTCGTCCATGGTGACATAGCCGCGCTTCTTGGCGGCCTTGATCATCTTCTTGACAGCATCGTCGGAAAGGTCGAGCAGAGGGCCATCGGTCGCGGCCTCGCGTTCGGTCTCGACTTCTTCCTTTTCCTTTGTCGCCATAGTCTTTATTTTCTCCAAGCGGCTGAGTATCAAAGCCGCGTAAGCTGCCGGTCCGGTCAAATTGGATGCGCTCCTTCCAGAACGCGCTTTACCGGGCCAGTAACTGCATCTCTCGTTAAGTCCAGATTAACCCTGATATCTGTGGCAAGCAGACTGCCTGTCCAGTGATCAGTACCTTACATCGCTGCATTCCCGTCGATGCCGGGGCGGGTTAACGTTTCGAATCGACCTGATTCCGCCATTCTGCCGGAAGGTCAAGCGCCTCTCGCATGATTCGCATGAAAAAAGCGAATCAATTACCCGACTTAGAGCACCGCACGCTTGATTCAACGCGCAAGCACGTCCTTACATTTCAGTCTTCTGGAGGCTTCGATCTAAACGCGCCCAGCTCTGCCCGACGATACGCCAAACCCTTCGATCAGCGCTTCCGTTGCCTGCACATCACGAAATTGCGCCTGGATTTCGACCAGGTGCCGGTAATTTTCGTCCGTGGGATCGCTGGCGAGCGCTGCTTCCGCCTGCTTCAGCTCCTTATGTAAGGTGCGCGCGCTGCGCTGCAAGTGGAGAGCTTGGCTGAACGCATCACGAGCATCGTCGAGTGCTGCCGTTTCCAGCGCCGGCCATTGCCGCGCACGTTTGATCAGCGCCACCGCGCGCCGCCAGATCTCACCGCAGCCGGCCCGCTCGATCGTCGCGATTACAGCCTCGCGGTTGTTGGCCATATCGTGCGCCATGGCGTCGAGGATGGCCGCATGCAGCCGCTTCAGATCGGAATTGGCGAGATCGAGGAACTCGACATGGGCGAAATTCTCGTCGATCAGCACGGGATGGTTGACGAGGGCCGCAATGATCGTCGCCTCGCGCACCGACATGCCCTCGCCGCCGCGTTTGACCAGCGCCGAGCGGCCGAGGCTTTCGGTGATCGCGGTGCGCCCACCGGCACCGCCGCCACGTGCAAACTGTCCGCCGGGTGCTGAGACCCTGCCCGGGAAGCGCTCACCGGGCCGTCCGTCCTGACGTCCCTGGCGTCCGCGCTGGGCACCGAAGAAGCTCTGCACGCGCTCGCGCATTTCCTGTTGGTAGTGATAGCGAAGGCTCTCGTCGCGGATGCGGCTGGTCAGTTCGCGGAGCGTCTTTTCGAGCTCCGCCCGCCGTTCCGGCGTATCGAAGATGCCGCCGGCGGTCTCGCGCATCCACAAGAGGTCGGCCAGCGGCCGCGCCTCGGAAAGCACGGCGCGGAACGCATCCGGTCCGTCACCCTTGACCAGATCGTCGGGATCCTTGCCCTCCGGCAGCAGGGCGAACCGCACGGAGCGGCCCGCCTGGACCGCCGGCAGCGCCATGTCGGCGGCGCGCCATGCTGCCTTCAGCCCGGCCTGGTCGCCGTCGAAGCACAGCACCGGCTCGCCGGCCATGCGCCACAGAAGTTCGAGCTGGTTTTCAGTCAATGCGGTGCCGAGCGGCGCCACCACGTTCTCGAAGCCGGCCTGCGCCAGCGCGATCACATCCATGTAGCCCTCTACGGCAATGACCGTGCCGCCCTTGGCCAGCGCTCCCTTTCCGAGCGCTTGGCGCGCACGGGCGAAATTGTAGAGCACGTTGCCCTTGTGGAAGAGCTCCGTGTCGGGCGAGTTCATGTATTTGGCCAGCGCATCCGGCGCCAGTGCCCGCCCGCCGAAGGCGATGATCTTGCCCCTGGAATCCGGGATCGGGAACATGATGCGGTCGCGAAACCAATCATAGGAGACCGGCACGTCGTCGCCATGTCGCACCAGCCCGCACGCCTCTATGTCGGCCTTGGGGACGCCCTTGGCGGCAAGGTGCTCCTTCAGCGCGTTGCGGCTGTCAGGGGCATAGCCGAGGCGGAAAGACTGCTGCGTCGCCGGTGTCAGCCCCCGGTCGCGCAGGTAGGCGCGGGCCTTTGCCCCTTCCGGTCCCTGCAGCCGTTCCTGGAAGAACACCGTCGCCATCTCCATGACATCGGTCAGGCTGGCGCGTTCCTTTTCGCGCCGTTCCTCATCGGCATCGCGAACCGGCATCGGCACGCCGGCCATGTCGGCGATCTTCTCGACGGCCTCGGGAAAGCTCATCCCATCGAGTTCGGTCAAAAACTTGAAATGGTCGCCCGAAACCGAGCAGCCGAAACAGTGATAACGGCCCTTCTTGTCCTCGCAATGGAAGGACGGGCTCTTCTCGCCATGGAACGGACAGCACGCCCAATAATCGCCACGCGGCGCGTTGGTCTTCTTCCTGTCCCACGCGACGCGCTGGCCGATCACCGAAGAAATCGGTACGCGGTCGCGTATCTCGTCGAGGAAAGCAGGCGGAAAGCGCATGGGGACAGCTCGTTTGGCCTTCATATAATCACACGGGCGAAGCCCGACGACTCCTAATGGCGACCATACCCGGTTTTCACAGGTCAAAAAGAGAAGGCGGCCCGCGGACCGCCTTCGTGGTCTAAACCGGCGCAGCGCCGATCAGCCGTTCCGCGCTCACTGCGCGGCGATGGCACCGAAGATCAGGCCGGAGAGAACGCTGACAGCAGATAGTCGTTACCGACCCGGATCCACTCCTGGCCGGGACCCGGACGGCGCAGGCCATAGTGGCGATAATCGCGAATCGGCTGATGACGCTTCCAGCTCGAATATCTCTGGCCGTTGCGCCAATGGCTGCTTCTCACGACGATCTTCTTCTTCACTATGACGCGCTTGTTCACGTCGACATGCTTGTTCACATGCCTGCCGGGCTTCTGCCAGTCGACCTGGCTGTAGTTCGACTGCGGCGCGTTTGGTGTGTTCAGTGGTGCAGCCTGGCCCTGCAAGGCGGTTGCAGCCAGCATCGAGAAGGCAATGGCGGAAAGAACGATACGTCTCATGGCGGGTACTCCTTGGTTGTCGATGCCTCCGGAATAGAGCCGGAAGGATGAACCGAAACTGAATGCATAGATTACGTTTTCGTAATGATTTCCTATATTTAGCACGACTAATTCAGCGATACCTTTAAAGCGACCGTCCGAGAATGGACGCATGACCCTCCGCAACCTCGCAGGCTATGCAACCATTTTGTCAGCCATCCATTTCCGACACGCCCCGTCGCGTGCCAACAGGCGTCCGAACCGGGCAAAATTTATTATTCGGCTAAAATAAATCGGAGTAATATCGACCTCTGCAATGTCCACGATTCGCGCCCGCTTTTGCCCCTTCGACTTCACCGCGCCCGCGTCGCCGGCGCCTGTGGCGTTGCGGGGCCTGGCATGAGTGGCTCGGTCGTTTTGCTGCACCTTGCCGGTGCGGTGGCACTGATGCTGTTTGCCACCCGTCTGGTGAAGACCGGCGTCGAGCGCGCCTACGGCGATGTGCTGCGCCACAAACTGCGCGCCACCATGCGCAATCCCTTCATGGCGGTTCTGGCCGGCTGCGGCCTGGCTGTCGCACTGCAAAGCTCGACCGCCGTCACCTTGCTGGTCGGCTCATTCGCCGGCTCCGGTATTGTCAGCGGCATGTCGGGCCAGCTTGCGGTGCGCGGTGCCGAGATCGGCTCGGCGCTGGTGGTCAAGCTGCTTACCTTCGATCTGTCGCTGCTGGTGCCGGTCTGCCTGGTCGCCGGCACGGTCATGTTCATGGCCACAGAGCGGCGCGACTGGCGCCAGTTCGGCCGCATCCTGGTCGGCATCGGCCTGCTGCTTCTGTCGCTGGAGATGATCGGCCAGGCGTCGGAGCCGCTGCGCCAGAGCACGCTGATGCCGCTCATCGTCGATTACTTCTCCGGCGATCCGGTCACCGCCTATCTTCTGGCGGCGTTGGTCACCTGGCTGTTCCATTCCTCGATCGCCGCGGTGCTGCTGATGGTGACGCTCGCCGGTCGCGGTTTCATCCCGCCCGAACTCGGCATCGTGCTGGTGCTCGGCGTCAATCTCGGCTCTTCGATCATCGCGCCGCTTCTAACCCGCAACGCAGAGCCCGGCGTTCGCATCGTGCCGATCGGGAATCTCCTGATGCGCGGTATGGGTTCGCTGATCATGCTGATCCTGTTCCTGACGTTCAAGCCGCGGGTCGCCTTCTTGGGCAGCACCGTGCCCGAGCAGATCGTCAATGCCCACATCGCCTTCAACATCTTGATCCTGATCGCCGGCGTGCCGCTGGCGCGCCTGGTCTATCGCGCCTCGGAAAAGATCGTGGCGCTGGGCACCAAGCCGCAGCCCGCCGACGCGCTCGACGTCGTTGAGCTTTCCGCGCTCAACGAAAGTGCGCTCGACGTGCCGAGCCAGGCATTAGCCAACGCCACCCGCGAGGTGGTGCGGGTCTGCGAAACGGTCGAGATCATGCTGAAACGGATCATCGAGCTCTATGAGAGCGCCGATGCCGACAAGATTGGCGCGCTGGCCGCACTCGACGACCGTGTCGACAGAAAGCACGCGGCGATCAAGCTCTATCTGGCCAGGGTCACCAAGAACCCGCTGAGCGAGGACGAGGCCCTGCGTTGCCAGGAGCTGATCGGCGCCTGCGTCAAGCTGGAGCAGGTCGGCGACATCATCGTGCGCAACATGCTGGTCCACGTGAAGAAGAAATTCGAGCGCGGGCTGGAGTTCACGCCGGAAGGATGGCGTGAGCTTTGCGCCTTCCATGCCTTGGTGCTTGCCAATGCCAGGCTTGCCTTCAACGTGCTGGTGTCTCGCGATCCGGAGACCGCTCGCCAGTTGGTGCTGGAAAAGGACCGGCTGCGCGACCGCGAGAAGGAAACCAGCCAGAGCCATTTCGTGCGGCTGCGCGACGGCACCGCCAAGAGTGTCGAGACCAGTTCCATCCATCTCGACACCATTCGGGACCTCAAGCAGATCAACTCGCTGCTCGCCTCGATGGCCTATCCCGTGCTTGAGGAGCGCGGTCTGCTCACCGGTTCACGGCTGAAGGCTGGATAGATTGCGTCCACAGGCCAGGTAGCTTCAGAACATCGCCTATGAAAATTGCTGTGGGCCAATGCGCAAAAATTATCTTTGCGCGTTTTCCCGTCTGTCGGCTAAAGGATCGTCCCATATCTACCGGGAGGAAAGTCGATGGACACCCATTCTCGCAGTTTCGCCAAGGCGCTTTCCTGGCGCGTCACCGGCACCATCGACACAATGATCATCTCGCTCGTCGTGACCGGAAGCATCAAGCTCGCCGCGGCCATCGGCCTGACCGAGGTCGTCACCAAGTCGCTGCTCTATTATCTTCACGAACGGGCGTGGCTGAAAATTCCTTACGGGAGGAAGGCAGCCGCCTAGCTCTTGCCTCCGCGGCGGGCGCCAGACCGGCGATCAAGAAAAGCTAAAGCGGCGTCGCCAATTTCTGGATTGCCCGCCGCCCTCATCCGTGGTTTGAGGCCAGCTTGTCCGAGGATCTCCTTCGCGCCATGCTGCCCCTCATTGCCCTGTTCATAGCTGCCTTCGCCTTCGGCACCACCGAATTCGTCATCGCCGGCGTGCTGCCGCAGGTGGCGGATGGCCTTGGCGTCGCGATTCCGACCGCCGGCTATCTCGTTTCCGGCTATGCCGGCGGCATTGCAGTCGGCGGCCCGCTGCTGGCGCTCGCCACCAAAAGGTTCTCCCGCAAGGCCCTGCTGCTTGGACTGACTGCAGCCTTCACCATCGGCCAGGCCGCCTGCGCGCTGGCGCCCGACTTCGCCTCGATGCTGCTGTTGCGGATAGCGGTGGCCGTGGCGCATGGCGCCTATTTCGGCGTTGCCATGGTGGTGGCCGTCGGCCTCGTGCGCGAAGACCAGCGCGGCATGGCGGTGGCGCTGATCCTGTCCGGCCTCACCGTATCGAACGTCATCGGCGTTCCGGCCGGCACGGCAATCGGCAACATCTGGGGATGGCGTGCAACATTCTGGGTGATGTGCGCGCTCGGTGTGGTGGCCTTCGCGGCAATCGGCGCCCTGCTGCCGCGCAAGACGGGATCGTCGAGCCCGTCAGTGAGCCTTGGAAGCGAGGTCCGCGTGCTCGCACGTCAGCAGGTCTGGACCTCGCTCATTATCATGCTGATGCTGATGATCGGCCAGTTCGGCCTGTTCACCTATATCACGCCGACGCTGCTTGAGGTCACAGGCCTCGACGAGAAATGGATACCTTGGGTGCTCTTGCTGAACGGGGTCGGCGCAACGATCGGCGTCTTCGTCGGCGGGCGGCTCGCCGACTGGAAGCTGATGCCGTCGCTCATCGCCATGCTTTTCCTGCAGGCGGTGATGCTCGCCTTGATCTATGCCGTCAGTTCTTACCCACTGCCGATGGTGATAGCGATCTTCGTCTGGGGCGGCCTCAACTTCGCCATCGGCACGCCGATCCAGACCCGGATACTGACCTGGACCGCGGATGCCTCCAATCTTGCCTCGTCGCTCATTCCGTCGGGCTTCAATGTCGGCATCGCGCTCGCCGCATCGCTCGGCGCGGCCATGCTCAATGCCGGCTATGGCTATCGCAGCCTGCCGGTGGTTGGCGCGGTCGCCATGCTGGTCGCGGTCGCGGTTGCGCTTGCCTCGCATGTCTGGGAATGGCGAAGCCGGGCTGCGCCGCCGCTGCCGGCTGCCGCCGAATAGGGCTACAGATCGATCCGGTAGCGCAGGCTTTCCGCGCCGCCATAGGCGGCGTCCTCGAAGAAACGTCCGACGAGCCGGCCGCCATTGGCCAGAACGACCTTCTGCGAGGGCACATTGTGAGGCTTGCAGGTGATTTCGACGAAGGGCAGGCCAACAGCCCTCGCCTCCACCAGCATCAGCCGCAGGGCCTCGGTCGCATAGCCGCGTCCCCGTTTCCACGGCACCACCGCATAGCCGATGTGGCCGAGCACATGCGACGGCAGCGCCGCGGTGCCGTGTTGCCAGCGCAAACCGATTGGGCCTGCGACTTCCCCGTCCCAGATCCAGCGCCGGAATCCGGGCAGCCGCGGCACCGTCGAACCGTCGGGCAAGGTGATCGGCGGTCCCTTGCCATCGGAATCGTCGAGATCGCCAAGGAAAGTCGCTGGATCCTTTTCGATAGCCGCAAGCTGCTCGCGCGTCGCCTCGAGCAGCCGCACATTGTCCGGCGACCAGCCGCGCTCGAGAGCCGCCTTGTAGGACGGCAGGTGTTCAAGCGCCGGTTTGACGAGTTCGATCACGGGCGCGAGCTTTTGGCTGCCGGATTGCGGGCGCGACGGCAAGGGCCTTCGGCAGCTTACTGAAGCAGGCTCTTGACGATGCCGCTCGCCTTGGAGAAATCCATCTGACCGGCGTATCTCTCCTTGAGCGCCGCCATCACCTTGCCCATGTCCTTGACGCCGCTGGCGCCGGTCTCGGCAATCGCGGAACGGACGGCGCTTTCCGTCTCAACCTCGCCCAGTTGCGTCGGCAGGAAGTCGCGGATGATGGCCATCTCGTCGCGCTCCTGCGCCGCAAGCTCCGGCCGCTTGCCGTCATCGAACGCCTTGGCCGATTCCTCGCGCTGCTTCACCATCTTGGCCAGGATCTGCAGGATCTCGTCGTCGCTGGCCGGCTCCTTGCCGGCGCCGCGATTGGCGATGTCGCGGTCGTGAATGGCCGCCTGGATCAGCCGCAATGTCGGCAGCCGGCGCTTGTCCTGCGCCTTCATCGCGCTCTTCAGGGATTCGGCGATTTTGCCTCGCATAGTGCTTTCTCCTTCGAATGCGGCGGACAATAGCCGTGCCGAAAGCCCAACGCAAATGCGACACTACCGGCAAATCCCTGATATTGTTCGACGAAATAAATCCGGGCTCGCACTTCCTGGCATCATTGACCGCCTTGGCGCCTTCCCCTATGTACTGGGCCTTGCATGAACTGAATTCTAGTGCACGTCGCCCAAAAGTGCGTAGCTGTTTTGGGGCAACGACATGCACAAGTGAAAACTTAGCGCGCCGAGGCTGTGAGATCGCCGCTTCGCGCTTTTTGTTGCGCCGACTGAGGGCGCACCTTTAGGAGTGCCGCCGTGGCAACGATGACCGCCGCATCGCCCCCCCCTTGGGCCACCGACAAGCCGACTGCCCTGCTGGTGCTGGCCGACGGCACCGTCATCGAGGGCCGCGGTCTGGGCGCCGCCGGCTCCGCCGTCGCCGAGGTCTGCTTCAACACTGCGCTGACCGGCTATCAGGAGATCCTCACCGACCCATCCTATGCCGGCCAGATCGTCACTTTCACCTTTCCGCATATCGGCAATATCGGCACAAACGACGAAGATATCGAGGACCTCAACCCGCTGGCCCGCGCCGGCGCCGTCGGCGCCGTGTTCAAGGCCGACGTCACCAACCCGTCGAATTATCGCGCCGGAACCGGTCTCGACCAGTGGCTGAAGAAGCGCGGCATCGTCGCACTTTCAGGCATCGACACGCGGGCGCTGACCGCGTTGATCCGCGAAAAGGGCATGCCAAATGCCGTCATCGCGCACGCGCCCGACGGTATCTTCGACGTCGATGATCTCAAGCGCCGCGCCGCCGCATGGTCGGGGCTTATCGGGCTTGATCTGGCCAAGGAAGTCACCTCCGGTCAATCCTCGGTCTGGCGCGAGACGCCCTGGGTCTGGAACGAGGGCTTTGGCGAACAGGCTGATCCGTCGATGCACGTCGTTGCCATCGACTACGGGGTCAAGCGCAACATATTGCGCCTGCTGGCCGGCCTCGGCGCCAAGGTAACTGTGGTGCCGGCAAAAACCGGCGCCGAGGAGATCCTGGCGATGCGGCCCGACGGCATTTTTCTATCCAACGGCCCTGGCGATCCGGAAGCAACCGGCGACTACGCCGTGCCGGTCATTCAGGATCTTTTGAAGACCGATATCCCACTGTTCGGCATCTGCCTCGGCCACCAGATGCTGGCGCTGGCGCTGGGCGGCAAGACTGCAAAAATGCATCAGGGCCACCACGGCGCCAATCATCCGGTCAAGGACCACACCACCGGCAAGGTCGAGATCGTCTCGATGAACCATGGCTTTGCCGTCGACGCCGACTCGTTGCCGAGCGGCGTCGAGGAAACCCATGTCTCGCTGTTCGACGGTTCGAATTGCGGCATTGCGCTCACCGGCAGACCGGTCTTCTCGGTCCAGCATCATCCCGAAGCCTCGCCCGGGCCGCAGGATTCGCACTATCTGTTTCGCCGCTTCGTCAATCTGATCCGCGAAAAGCGCGGCGAGCCGGCACTGGCCGAGCGTGTTTAGCGCATTGCGTAAAAACGGATTTGACTGACGGCGCCGGCCGGGCTCCCGGCGCCGATCAAGCCCCGTCCGTCACCGCTTCCTGCGCGTGCATGCGTTTGACTTCCTTCGGCGTCGGCTTGGCCACCTTGGTGACGAAGACGACGAGCGCCAGCGTGAGGAAAATCGCGCCGAGCAGATACGGGGCACCGCCGAAAGCTACGGGCGCGTTCGGCCCCGTGAACCAGGAAAAGATCGCCGTATAAAGCAGCGGTGTGATGATCGAGGTGATCGAGAAGATCGAGGTCATTGCGCCCTGGAGTTCGCCCTGGGCGGAAGGTGGCACCTTGGCGGCCGCAAGGCTTCTGAGCGGCGGGTCGGCCAACGCCTCGAGACACCCGACGACGATCACTGCATAGATCATCCAGCCTTGTGACGCGAAGGCGTAGCCTAAGGCGCTGAGTGCGGTAAATGCCAGACCGATTACCGCCGTCTTCCACTCGCCAAGCTTAGGGATCACGCGCGGCAGGACAGTCGCCATGACGATCGCCCCGCACAGGCCGAAAGCGCCGAGCGAGAAGCCGATCTGTTGTTCGCTCCAGCCATAGCGATAACTGGAGACGAACGACCAGACCGCAGGATACATCATGTGCCCCAGCGTCATCAGAAAGAAGACAAGTCCGATCCAGCCGATACCTTCGTAGTTGCGCATCTGGACGAGCGTGCCGACCGGGTTGGCGCGTTTCCACTCGAAGCGGCGACGGTGCTTGTTATCAAGTGTTTCCGGCAACAGAAACAGCGCGATCAGAAAGTTTGCGAAGGCAAGCCCGGCAGCGAAATAGAACGGCACACGCGGCCCGAACGTGCCGAGCAACCCGCCCAGAACCGGCCCGATGACGAAGCCGACGCCGAAAGCAATGCCGAGCAGCCCGAAATTCTTCGCACGATTTTCGTCGGTCGAGATATCGGCGATGAATGCCGATGTCGTGGAATAACTGGCGCCGGAAATGCCGGCCAGCACGCGGCCGATGAACAGCATCGGATAGGACCAGGCGATAGCGCAGATCAGATTGTCGATAGCGAACGTCAGCACCGAGGCGAGCAGGATAGGCCGCCGTCCGAACCGGTCGCTCAACCCACCCATCACTGGTGCGAAAACGAACTGCATCGCCGCATAGACGAAGAACAGCCAGCCGCCCTCGATAGCCGCCTCGCTGATGCCGACGCCGGTCAATTCCCTGAGATAGGCCGGCAGCACCGGCATAATGATGCCGAAGCCGATGACGTCGAGCAGCAGGGTGGTAAAAACAAGCGCAAGGCCCCGCCTGGCGGTTTTGGGGTCTATCATGATGGTATCTCCTCGGGCCGCCCGAGCGAACGGGGACACACCTTATAGGCGAGCACATCGCCGGGAACAATGAGGGAACGGGCAGAGTGTTTTCATCCTGACATCCCCTGACTGCGATGCAGTCTCTCAGATAATTACGAGAAAACTGTCGGCTCAGATCGGGTTGTTGAACGTGTCGCAGTCCGAAAGCTTGCCGTTCTGGAAACCTCGCGCCAGCCAGGTCTGCCGCTGCTGCGACGTGCCGTGGTTGAAGCTTTCCGGCACGACGTAGCCCTGCATCTTCTTCTGCAGCGTGTCGTCGCCGATCTGTTTGGCGGCGTTCAGTGCCTCCGCCATGTCGCCCTGTTCCAAGATGCCCTTCTGACCGGTGAAATGTGCCCAGATGCCGGCAAAGCAGTCGGCCTGCAACTCGACCTGCACCGACATGTGGTTGGCGTCGGCTTCGCTCATATTCTGCCGCATCTGGTTGAATTTGGGCAGGATGCCGACGAGGTTCTGCACGTGGTGGCCGACCTCATGCGCGATCACATAGGCCTGTGCGAAATCGCCGGAGGCACCGAACTGCTGATCGAGCTGCTGGAAGAAGGTGGTGTCGAGATAGACCTTGCGATCATTGGGACAGTAGAATGGTCCGGCCGCCGATGAGGCAGAACCGCAAGCAGAGCCGATCCGGCCGCTGAACAGGACCAGCTTTGGATCCTGATAGGTCAGGCCCTCGGACTGGAAAAT
This sequence comes from Mesorhizobium sp. M0208, assembly GCF_040322015.1. NCBI lineage: Bacteria > Pseudomonadati > Pseudomonadota > Alphaproteobacteria > Hyphomicrobiales > Phyllobacteriaceae > Mesorhizobium > Mesorhizobium sp. M0208. The sequence continues at coordinate 131,494 of NZ_JAMYSP010000005.1, forward strand.
ACCGGTCCAGGTATCCTCGGTCTCGGCCAGCACGGTCGACACGAACTGCTTCATTTCGTCGGACGCGGGCGCACCGGTGCCGCCGCCCTGGCCGCCGCTATTGTCGGTGATCTGGCCGCCGCCACCGGGCTGCAAGCCGCTGTCATCGAGGATCTGGCTCGGGTCGAAGCCGAAATACCACCCTGCCAGGAAAATCAACCCTACGATAATGATGCCCGACATGCCGCCGCCGCCGGCGCGACCGCCGATCGGGATGCGAAACTGCCCCGGCCCACCGCCAAACCCGCCGCTCTGGCCGCGCTCGTCCTCGACATTGTCACTCTGACGACGGCCCTTCCAGAGCATGGCAACCCCCATGACGCAATTTCTTCCGGCCGATCGGGCCGTGTCCCGGTTCGATCGGACACGACCACAATTATCTCAACGGTTACGCCGAGTCACAGTATTTTTCGTGCGAACAAGCAATGCTTGCTGACGCTTGTTTGCTCTGGCCGAAACATCGCAAGGTCTGTGGCGTTCGCCCTGCTCGTGGGAAGCGAGTCGCGCCACGTGCTTTTCAGCGGGCGGCGATTATTGCCTTGCGAAAGGCTTCGAGCGTCTCGGCGCTGACATGATGCTCGATGCCTTCGGCGTCGATGCGCGCCGTCTCGGCACTGACGCCGAGCGAGCGCAGGAAGGCCTCGACCGTCTGGTGGCGAATGCGGCTCTCTTCCGCAACCTTGCGGCCGGCCTCGGTCAGGAACACGCCGCGATAAGGCTTCCGGGAGACCAGCCCGTCGGCGCACAGCCGCGTCAGCATTTTCGCCACCGTCGGCTGAGCGACGCCGAGCCGTGCCGCGATATCGACCTGGCGCGCCTCGTTGCCATCCTCGATCAGGTCGGCGATGAGCTCGACATAATCCTCGACCAGCGCGCTGCGGCGCGCTTCACGCGTCTGCCTGAAGCCTTCCGAGTGGATTTCTGCATCAGGCAGCGGCTTTTCGCGAGGAACCGGTCTTTTCTTCAGCGCCAATACGCGCTCCTCCCGGCAGTTTGAATCGACATTGCAGTCATAACACGGAACCCTATTTGTTCTGGCCGTTTATTTCCATTCGGTGGCCGGCGCAACCGGCGGTCACTGCGGTCCGGCCGCACGGCCAAGCGGCTACACGAAAAAGCTCCGACAATGAAATATAGCATATTGCATAATGTTCAGCCGTGGCATAGATAAGGAGAGAACATCGATCGTTCCAGTGGAAAGCCATTTCATGTCGGAAGCCGAAGCCACCTCAGCCCCCCGGTCCATGTGGCGATTTGCCCGCCCGGAGGACGACGAGCAGCTCAGCCTGCGCGAAGTCAACGCAACGATCGCGGTGCCGCACTCGGGGATCTGGCTTCGCCGGCTGTTCGCCTTCATGGGGCCGGGCTACATGGTTTCGGTCGGCTATATGGATCCGGGCAATTGGGCGACCGACCTCGCCGGCGGAGCCCAGTTCGGCTACACGCTGCTTTTCATCATCATGTTGTCGAACCTGATGGCGATCCTGCTGCAGGCGCTCGCCGCCCGGCTCGGCATCGCCACCGGCCGCGACCTTGCGCAGGCGTGCCGCGCCTATTATCCGCGACCGGTCAATTTCATGCTCTGGGTCGCTTGCGAATTGGCCATCATCGCCTGCGACCTGGCCGAGGTCATTGGCACGGCAATCGCCTTGCAACTGCTGTTCGGCATTCCGCTGATCGGCGGCGCCATTATCACCGCGCTCGATGCCTTCCTGCTGCTGCTGCTGATGAACAAGGGCTTCCGTTTCCTCGAGGCCTTCATCATAGCACTTTTGATTGTCATCTTCGGCTGCTTCGCCATTCAGATCTTTGCCGCCGCGCCGCCGGTCGGCTCCATCCTGCACGCCATGTTCGTGCCGTCGTCCGAGATCGTCACCAATCCAGCGATGCTTTACATCGCCATCGGCATCATCGGCGCCACGGTGATGCCGCACAATCTCTATCTGCACTCCTCGATCGTGCAGACCCGCGCCTACGAGCGCACCGATCGCGGCAAGCGCGACGCCATCAAATGGGCGACGACCGACTCGACCATCGCGCTGATACTGGCGTTGTTCGTCAATGCTTCCATCCTGATCGTGTCGGCGGTGGCGTTCCACGGCACCGGTCATCATGACGTTGCCGAGATCGGCCAGGCCTTCGAGCTTCTGTCGCCGCTCCTCGGCCTCGGCATCGCTTCGATCCTGTTTGCCGTGGCCCTGCTTGCCTCCGGCCTGAACTCGACGGTCACCGCGACACTGGCCGGCCAGATCGTGATGGAAGGCTTCTTGCGGCTGCGCATCCCGCAATGGGCGCGCCGCCTGCTGACGCGCGGCATCGCCATTATCCCGGTGGTGGTCGTCACCGCCCTCTATGGCGAGAAGGGCACCGGCCAGTTGCTGGTCTTCAGCCAGGTGATCCTGTCGATGCAGCTTCCCTTCGCGGTCGTCCCGCTGGTGCAGTTCGTCTCGGACAAGCGCAAAATGGGCAATTTCGCCATTTCCCGCGCCGTTGCCGTGCTGGCCTGGGTGGTTGCCGCCCTCATCCTGGTGCTCAACTTCAAGCTGCTCTACGACACGGTCGTCGGTTTAGGCTGAGCGTCTGCTCCAAACTGACCCAACAACGTCGGCAATCATCCGTCCTTCCAGCCCTGGAAATTTGCCGGCCGCTGTCGGACAAATGTCTGTCTGCCCGTCCTTGGCTCGAAGTCCGGCCATGACGGCACGGATCAGCGAAAGGGAGCTCCAATGAGGAAGATCATCGCCGCAACATTCGTCAGCCTCGACGGCGTCATGCAGGCGCCCGGCGGCCCGCAAGAGGACCCTGTCGGCGGCTTCAAATTTGGCGGCTGGACATTCCACTACTGGGACGACTTGATGGGTGCCGCCATGGGCGAGACGTTTTCAAAACCGTTCGCGCTGCTTCTCGGCCGCAAGACCTACGACATCTTCGCCGCCCATTGGCCCTACCAGAAGAATGACCCGATCGCCGACAGCTTCAACGCCGTCACCAAATATGTGGCTACGCACAGGCCAGATACGCTGTCCTGGCAAAACAGCCAGCCGCTCGGCAGCGATGTCGTGGCGACGTTGCGCCGGATGAAGCAGGAGGACGGCCCCGACCTGCTCATTCAGGGATCGAGCGAGCTGATCCAGACCTTGCTCGCCAATGACCTGATCGACGAGATCAGCCTGCTGATTTTCCCGCTGGTGCTGGGCAAGGGCAAAAAACTGTTCGGCAGCGGCGCGATGCCTGCCGCCTTCAAGCTGACCCGTTCGCAGGCATCGACCACCGGCGTCCTCATGGCGAGCTATGAGCGCTCCGGCGAGATCAAGACCGGGTCCTTTGCCCCGGAACAGCCTTCCGAAGCCGAGATCGAGCGGCGCAAGAACTGGAAGTAGATGCCGCAGGGCGATCAAGGACGGCTGAACACTGGCCGTCCTTTTTGCTGTTTTAAGCCGCCTCTCGTCGCCGTGCCAATCCATCGCGGAGGTGGCCCGCGAATGCCAGTACGGCAGGCGCAACGCTGTGCTTCGGCAAATGCAGATTGATTGCAAAATTCGGCAATGACGGCAAATCCGGATCGTTGGCCAAAATATCGAGGTCCGCAGGTACGGTCGACGCCAACCAGGTGGTGACGGCCAAGTCCGAACGCACTGTCGCCGTCGTCGCGTCGATGCTGCCGTTTTCGAATACGGTGCGCCATGCCAGCCCGTGCTCGTTAAGCGCCTCCAGTACAACCGGACGGAACGCGCAGGTCTCGGCGACCATCGAAACCGGCAAGGGGCGTTTGCTGCGGGCGCCGCCGCCTTTGGCGCCGACCCAGACCAGCCGGTCGACAACAAGGCATTCGCCGGCCGACCGACCGACCGGCTCCTCGATCACCGCGAGCTCTATCGTGCCGGCCGCCAAGGCCGCAGCCAGCTCCGGCGACGAGGCGCAGACAAGCGAGATCTCGACCTGCGGATACGCCTCGGCATAGGCCTTGAGCACCGGTGCAAGCAAGGTGCCGACAAGGTCGTACGGCACGCCAAGCCGCACCTGACCGGCAACTGCATCGCCCGCCATCTCCGCCAGGATCTCGTCATTGAGCGAAAGCAGGCGCTTGCCCTTGCCGAACAGCCGCTCGCCGGAGCGGGTCAGCCGCAATCCGCTCCGATCGCGGTCGAACAGCCTACAGCCGAGAACCTCTTCCAAAGGCTTGACCTGCTGGCTGACGGCACCTTGCGTCAAATGCAGCGCGTTGGCCGCCGCCGTCATGCTGGCCCTGTCGGCAACGGTGACAAAGGTTCGGATCAGGGCAGCGTCGAGGTTGCGGAACATCAAGCCATTATATTTGCTAATGCATGTCATAGCAAACATTGCATTTACTGATGAGCCAAACAGCCTACCGTGCAGGCTTCAAAGGAAGCAGCATGTTTGAAACCGTCCTTCCCCTCGTCCTGTTCGCGCTGGTCTCTACCTCAACGCCCGGCATGGCCACGACGTTGTCGACGGCGTCCGGCGCGCAGTTCGGCTTTCGCCGCTCTATCCCGCTGATGGCCGGGAGTGCGGCCGGCCTGGCCACAGTGGCTGCGGCAGGTGCCGCCGGGCTCGCTGGTCTGCTGGCCGCCGCTCCTTCGCTGCAGCTGGCAATGAAAATGGCCGGTACCCTCTATCTGGTATGGCTTGCCCTCAAGATCGGCCGCAGTGGTCCGCCCAATCTGGACGTGGCCATGGCAAAGCCGAACAGCTTTTTGGGCGGCGCCGGCCTGCAATGGGTGAACCCAAAGGGCTGGGCTATGGGGCTGGGAGCGGCGGCATCTTTTGCCGCGCTCGCCAAAGGGCCGCTGCAGCTCGCCTTGCTGCTCGGCGCCGTCTTCGGCCTTGCAGCGGCTCTATCCTTGGCAGCATGGTGCGTGGCGGGCACGCTGCTCGCCCGGTTGCTGCGAACCGAGCGGCAGTGGCGCATGCTCAACGCCGTGCTTGGCCTGCTGCTGGCCGCCTCGATCATTCCGATGTGGCGGACAGCGTAAGGTTAGTCTTTAGCTATGTCAGGCAGTGTAACGCGCCGCCGGCTTGCCGGCCAGAAGACTGCCGAAAAAACCTTGCCGAACGCCAAGAAAGGCATCCACCCCGGCAACGTCGGCAAGACCCGGTGCCGTGAACGCTTCACCCTTTGCCAGGCCAACCAGCGCTGCATCGACCAGATCGTCGGCCGTCATCACGATCTCTTGCGGCACATTGGCAATATCGCTTCCCGCAACTTCCCAGAATTCTGTCCGCGTGGCCCCCGGCAAGACCACCTGCACGGCGACCTTCGTGCCCGCGACTTCCCGCTGCAAGGCCTCGGTGAAGTTGACGACGTAGGCTTTGGTGCCGCTGTAGATGCCGCCGAACGAGGTATCGAAGGCAAGGACCGAGGCGATGTTGACGATGGCGCCGCGGTTGCGCGACAGCAGCCCCGGCAGCACCGCGCGCGTCAGCCGAGTCAGCGCCACGACATTGACCTTGATCATGCGCTCGGCGACATCGGCTTCAGCCGTTGCCACCACCTGCGCGCCGCCAAGGCCGGCATTGTTGACCAGCAGCGTCACGCTGTCGTCGGTTGATATCGCCTGCTCGACCCGTCGCAGATCGCCGTCGTCGGCCAAGTCGGCGCCGATGACGCTGACCTTTATGCCATAAGCATAGCGGAGCCTCTCGGCCAATTCCTCCAACCGATCGGCGCGCCGCGCCACCAGCACCAGATCATAACCTTGGCCGGCGAGCCGGTCGGCATAGATCGCACCGATGCCGGACGAGGCGCCGGTGACGACCGCAGTACCTTTGTCCTGATTGCTCATTGTCTTGTTCCTTCTGGTTCGATTCCAAATGCCGGTGCCGCAGGGCAACATCCCTGCTTCGACTGGCACACGAATTATTGGCATATGCCACTATTGGAACGTAGGCATATGCCACCATCTTGTCAATCCGGGGAGCAAGGACTATTTCTGGTTTGCATCGAGGGCCCTTCCGGTCCCTCATTGGAAATCCGCCAATGTCCCAAACCACCCTGCCCGGCCTGGCGCTTTGCAACAACGCCATGCTGCGCCGCGCGACGCGGAAACTGGGCCAGTTCTATGACGATGTGCTGGCCCCATCGGGTCTGAAGGCCACGCAGCAGGGCCTGCTCTACCAGATCCACATCGGCAACGAACCGACGATGGGTGCCATTGCCGCGGCTCTCGTCATGGACCTGTCGGCCCTCGGTCATACGCTGAAGCCGCTGATCAGGGATGGTTACATCGAGACCTTCGCCGACCCTGCCGACCGCCGCATCAGGCGCGTCAGGCTGACATCGCAGGGCCGGATCAAGCTCGAAGAAGCTCTGAAGCTGTGGCAAGTCGCTCAGCAGCGCTTCGAGGAGATGTTTGGAAAAGAACAGGCGGCAAGCCTGCGAGCGGCGCTGGACGAAATCGCCGCGCTTGATTTCGACGTACCGCCGGCCGCGAGTTGAATTATCGGCGGCCGGCAGCCAAGCTCCGCTAACAGCCCTATTCGGCCGGCATCGCCACCGGCCGCGCCGCCAGGTGGCCCGCCAGCACTACGCCCAGACCGATGATCGGGAATGCCGCCGCGACCACGCCGAGGTCGGCCGGTGCGCCATAGCGCAGCACCGCGGCGCCGACCACGGCACCCAGTGCGACGCCGAGATAAAGTGCCGAAGCGTTCAGCGACAGCACGATGGGCGCGGCATCGGGCGCCAGCTTGATGATGCGGCTCGCCTGCGCCGGCGGGAATGCCCAGCCGACGATGCCCCACGGCACCATCATGGCCATCAATGCCGGCCCGGCGATCTCGCGCGGCAGGAACATCGGGATCAGCGAAAACGTGACCAGCATGGCGGCACTCAGCGCCAACGACCAGCAGACGGTGCGTGTCGCGCCGAAACGGTCGGCGGCCTGACCGCCGCCGATATTGCCGATGACCGCGCCAACGCCGAAAGCGAGCAGCATTCCGGGAAGCGCGATCGGGTTCAGTCCGCCGCCTTCGATCGCGAGCGGCGCGACAAAGGCAAAGACGGTGAAGGCGCCGATCAGGGCCAGGATGGTCGTCACCAGGATAGGCATGACGCCGGGGCGAAGTGCCGCTGCCAGCCGCATGCGGAGCGGCAGCCTTGTGCCGACGATGCCGCGCGGCAGCCGGTACCACAGGATCGCGCCGGCGAGCGCACCAAGGCCGGCAATGGCAAAGAAGGTGCCGCGCCAGCCGGCAACCGTCGCAACGAGCGCGCCGAGCGGTGCTCCGACCGCGACCGCAACCGTAGTGCCGCCGACGACCACGGCAATGGCCCGGGCGCGGTGATGATCGTCGACAAGCGCAACGGCCGTTCCCTGTGCGGTCGCCGCAAACAGGCCTGACGACAGCGCCATGACGATGCGCGCGATCAACAGCAATTCGAAGGAGGAGCTTAGCGCCGCGGCGACGTTGCCCAACACGAAGAACACCAGCGTCCACAGGATGACGCGGCGACGGTCCCATTCGCCGGTCAGCGTTGCCAGGATCGGCGTGCCGATCGCATAGGCGAGCGCAAACGCGGTGATCAGCGTGCCGGCGAGCGGGACGGAGATGGCGGCATCCTTTGCAATATCGGGCAAAAGGCTGGAGATGACGAAACCTTCGGTCGAAATCGTGAACGATCCGAGCGCAAGCCAGATGAGACGCTTATCCATGGCAATTTCCTTAGTTCAAAGGTTATTGAACAATTGGACATAACAGGGCATGATGTCAATAAAGCCGCTGCAAAATAGCCGAACCATCCTGACAGCCCGGTGTCAGGACGGGGCGACGGGACGAAACTATGTGTCCATTGGCCACGTTGAAATCGGCTCCAAATGTGCTTAATTCCTGGGCATGACCTTGCCCCATCCCACCGCCGACCAGATCAGCCTGCCGAACGTGCTTGCTGTGCTCGGCGACCCGACGCGACTGGCCATCGTGCGCTATCTCGCCAGCAAAGAGGGCGTGCCGCTGAATTGCAGCCGGTTCCTCGACTTCGCCTCGAAAACCAATCTGAGTTACCATTTGGCCAAGCTGCGTGAGGCCGGCGTCACCCGCACCGAGGCGGTTGGCACCAGCCGATTGATCACGCTGCGCCGTGACGATCTCGACCGCCGCTTCCCGGGCTTGCTCGACAGCGTTATTGCCGCGGCCGGCGACGACGCATCGTTGCCGGCGGTCGGCGGCCACGAGATCGAAGTCCGCGCCTGACCGGCGCGAAGCTGGGTTCCGCTCTCGCCCGCTTCGCGAGACGAGCAAAGTAGCTTCACCTGCCCTCCAGCCATTCCAATTAACGGAGCCTGCCATGCGCATTGCCGTCCTCGCCGACATCCACGGCAATGTCCTGGCGCTCGACGCCGTGCTCGACGATCTGCGGCAGCGTGGCGGCGCCGACCTCATCGTCAATCTCGGCGATTGCGTTTCCGGCCCGCTGTGGCCGCGCGAGACCATGGAGCGGCTCGAGGCGCTCGACCTGCCGACGGTACGCGGCAATCACGACCGCCGCGTTGCCCGCGACACTGCCGACGAGACCATGTGGCCGTCCGACCACTACGCGCAGGAACGGCTGACCGCAGGCCAGCGCGAGGCGCTGTTCGCGCTGCCCGTCACGCTGGAGGTGGCGCCCGGCGTGATCGCCTTCCATGCCCGGCCCGACCACGACGAAAAATACCTGACTGACGCGATCGTCGAGGGCCGGCTGGTGCGCGCGCCGCTGGCCGCCATCGAGCGGCGCCTCGGCGCGGTCGATCCCGCCTGCCGCATCATGCTTTGCGGCCACAGCCACCGCAGCGAGCTGATCCGCATTCCCGGCGGTCCGGTCATTTTCAATCCGGGCAGCATCGGCTGCCCGGCCTATGACGATTCGACCCCACCGGCGCATGTCTCCGAGCAAGGCTCGCCACACGCCCGCTATGGTATCGTCGACTTGCACCGCGATCGCTTCGAATCCATCGCCGTCGACTATGACCATGAGGCGGCGGCGCGTCAGGCCGAGCAGGCGGGGCGGCCCGAATGGGCTCACGCGCTGCGCACCGGCTTCATGCCGGACTGAGCTTGGTCATGCCGGGCTGAACCGATGACCGCCTTCGAGCGGCAGAAGCCGCAATCTTCAGTTGTCGGACGCGGATCGCTTCGATCGGTTGGCAGGACGTCGGGCGCCGGCCGCCGAAGTCTTGGGCGTCGAAGTCTTGGTCTCCGAAGCCTTGGGCGGTGAAGCCTTTGGCCGTGACGTACTGGGCGTTAGATGCCTTGGGTTGAAAGTCTGTGCTGGAGCCGATTCGGAACCGGCCCGAATGTCGGCGTCGCGCACCTGCTGGCCAAAGTTCAGACCGGTCAGCTGTTCGATCTCGGCCACCGTCGAAAGAAATTCCGATACCCTGGCAATTTCAAGCGGGTCGTCGAATGCTTCGGCACGCTCGCCGAACGCTTCGGGCATCACTTCCAAAACCGGCTTCTGGTCGGCCAGCAGCGCGATGGCGCGCAGGCCAGCTTGATCGGACCACAGCGCGATCTTCCAGAACTTCAGCGGAACATGGCTGTCGAAGCGGTAGGGAGGATCGTCCTCGCGGAACACTGGCCCGGCAAACACCGAGACCCGGCCTCGCGTCGTATAGGCGTTGCGCAGCACATAGGTTTCCACCGCGCGCCATCTCAGCTTCCCCTTGGAGCCGGGATGGTCAAGCGAGCTTCCCTGATTGAAGAAGCCGACTTGCGGCGCAGCATTGGTATAAAAGAACGTGTCGCGTTCTGCCGCGACCGCCTCCTGATCGACGCCCCATGCGGGGTCGCCGCGAAGCGTAATATGGCCCTTCTGGAACATTCGAGCTATTCGTTCCTTGGATTTTGCGACGGGAAATCCGGGCACATTCTGGCTCGAATAGAATTCCTGGGTCATCTGCTCGCCAAGGTCGATGCGGCGATCGGGCCGGAAAGCATCGCTGGCTTCCGAACCGGAAATCGACTCCACCCCCAATTCGACAAGCGACGGGTTGTCGATGACCGTCTTGTCCTCACGATCGACCGCCTTGGTGTGGGATCCATCGATATTGCAGGCGGTGGCGAAGGCAAGCCTGCGATCGGCGTTCATCAAGATCGAAAAATGATGGTAGCGCAATTCGTGTGGGTCCTCGCCCGGTTTGGCAAGAAGGTTTTTGGCCAACCGGTAGGGTGAATTGGCAACCGTCGGCATTGGCAGGACAAAGCCCGGTATGAAGCCGGGCTCATACCCTCCACGATCGTCGAAATCCTCTGTTTTCCAACCCGCGGCCTCGGCGATGGCCACGACCTTGGCGGGTTCGCTTGCTGGACCGTCGTTTCGTCTCGCATCGCCTCCGTCGCCGTCGATCAACGGCGCCCGGACATTTATCTCGACGGGAAAAGTCCACGTGACCGAGCCATCGGCATTATGTCTCGTCGCCGGCGCGCCGCGATCCGGTTCAGGCCGCTGCTCCGGCTTGTCCGGCACGTCTCCGCGACTGTCGGCGTTCAGCCGAACTGTCTCATCCATCATGCGCGGCGTGCCGGACCAAATCGCCAGAGCTTCCGAAACCGCCGATGCCGATGAGCCCGGCAGCCTGGACTTTCTAGCGCCCAGATCGTCAACGATGGCGCTGATCCGTATGCCTTCGTTGATCTCGCGCGCAAGCGCGTAGCCAGCTATGCCCGTCACCTCGTGGAACGGGCCGGCCCAATGGTGCAGGGCAATGGGCTCCCATTCGTTGTTGAAGACCGGTGAACCGGACGAACCCTGTTCGGTATCGGCAACATAGTGCAGCACTTGAACCGTTTCGTCGCGGGCCACCAGCCGGTTTTCACGCAGCACCAGTTCCTTGAAGCGGCCATCGGGATGCTGGACGATGTTGGCGATTTCGCCGAGCATATGCTTGTCGCGCGCGTCCGACAGCGAAATAAAACCGAACTCCCCCAGTTCCTTTGGGCCGGAACGCCGCTCGCCGACCCCGATCAGCGTGTAGTCCAGACCTTCTATGCTATCGGTCACGAAACAGGATTCAGGATCGAACAGGAACGTCGTCGGCGTGCGCACGGCATTTGCACCGTCCTGCTCATAATCGAACTGGACCTGGAAGCGCCGGGAATCCGCCGGCGACGAAATCACATGGTTGTTTGTGAGGAACAGCCTTGGCCCGACCAGAAAACCCGATCCTTGCGGATTGCCGTTGAGAAAGGCAACGCGGCCGACCGCATCGGCAGCACGGCGCCCACGCTCCAGAAATGCGACCCCGATGAAATCGAGCGTTGGGCCGAGAATTGCCTCCGGTCCTGGCTGTTTGGCGGCCGCCTTTCTCTCCCCGGCAGATCTCATGTCGATTGCTGCCGATATCATCTCCGCTTCGGTGCGGCTGAGCGACGCCTTTACCTGCAACCTGTCGAGGCGCCTGGAGAGGGTCTGTTCGGCGGCCAGCGGATTGCCGTTGGCGATGTGACCAAGTGAAGCCTCAATTTCGGTGCGGGTTTTCTTGATACGCTGGCGAACTATGTTTTCCACTTGCGCGAATATTTCAAGGTCGACCATATTGCCCTCCTCAACCTTACTTGAGAGAGTGCATATTTACATGAAATGTGCAATATTTTGCCGGCTGTTAGTTCACGGAAGTGGCCTGGTCGCGATTCAACACGCGGCGCCTTTTCGGGCTTACACAGCGCCGCCTCGTCGCCTATAAAAACCGGCTGGCGTGCGGCGGCGCTTTCGTGCCTGGCCGCGCCTTCGGCAATTGAACCTACCGCCCATGGCAGATGATTAGGCGCACAGTAACACTCCCGACGACGCTGCTTGCGGTGGTTGCCGCTCCGCTGATGCTGGCGGAGTTGCCGGCCAACGGCCAGGAGCCGGAGCCCATCATCTCGATTGTGACGGGTCTCGCGCCCGATGACCTCCTGAACGTGCGCGCCACGGCGTCGGCCATGGGCAAGATCGAGGCGCGATTGCCGAGTGGATCGAGCGTGAAAAATCTCGGCTGCGGCGACGTCAGCGGCTACAAGTGGTGCAAGGTCGAGGACATTGACGACCCGAAGCTGAGCGGATGGGCACCCGCACGCTACCTCGACCCTATCAATCCCCGGCAAGTGACACCCCAGGCAGCGGCCAATGCGGAGAGCCCTGCCTCTCAACCGCTGCCCGATCTGACAACGCGCCTCGGCGCAACTGCTCCCGAAACGTCGCTGAACTCCGCTGACGCAATCGTCAGGGTGGCTATCGAGGACGCTTACCGCCTGGCCCTGGCCGCTGGCAATCCCTCGACTGGACAGGTTGATGGATCGGCGCCCGCGGCAGTGGATCCCGTCCAGAATTTCGGCGCGACCAATGCGGCGCCTCCGGCCGACGCGCAGACTGTTGCACGGCTGCAGCCGCCGGGGACACCATTCCCGGGTGCCGGCAACGTCATTCCTTGCGCGCGCTATCTCGGCCAGCCGATGACCAACTGCAAGGCAGGCGTCGCGCGCACCGGCGACAAAACCGACGTGACCGTGACCTGGCCCGATGGCGGCACGCGCATCATCAGCTTCCAGGCCGGCAAGCCGGCCGGTTCGAATGGGCCGGGCGAATTCCGCTTCACGCGCGAAGGCAGCCTCAACATCATCCGCGTCGGCGCGTCCGAACGCTTCGAGATTACGGATCAACTGGCGCTGGGGGATAGTGGTAAGGGGAATAAGGCAGTAGGGCAGTAGGGCAATATGTTTAAAGGGCGCTCAACCTCTGCCCTACTGCCCTACTGCCCTACTGCCCTACTGCCCTACTGCCTCATTTTCGGGGTTACATCCGGCAAAACTCTTCCCTATAAGGCCCTCCTAGCCTGATACCAGAATCGCGAGCACAACCGGCCGGGTCTTCCCGTCCGGTTTTTCGTGCAAGCCGCCTGCCGAACGGACCTTCGATATGCCAAGACGCACCGACATCAAGTCGATCCTGATCATCGGGGCCGGCCCCATCGTCATCGGCCAGGCCTGCGAGTTCGACTATTCCGGCACCCAGGCCTGCAAGGCGCTGAAGGAAGAGGGTTTTCGCGTCATCCTGGTCAACTCCAATCCGGCCACCATTATGACCGATCCGGAGCTGGCCGACGCCACGTACATCGAGCCGATCACGCCCGAAGTGGTGGCCAAGATCATCGCCAAGGAGCGGCCGGACGCGCTGCTGCCGACCATGGGCGGCCAGACCGCGCTCAACACCGCATTGTCGCTGCGCCGCATGGGCGTGCTCGACCGCTATCAGGTCGAGATGATCGGCGCCGACGCCACCGCAATCGACAAGGCCGAGGACCGCGCTTTGTTTCGCGAGGCGATGAACAAGATCGGCCTGGAAACGCCGAAGTCGATGCTGGCCAACGCCACCGACGTCAAGAATGCCGACCGCAAGACGCACGAGGCCGAACGCGCCGCGCTGAAAGCCGAGAAGCCGGAAAACCTCGACGCCGCGCTCGACGCGCTGGAAACCCGCTGGAACCTCGGCGAAGGTGACCGCAAGCAGCGCTATATCAGCCATGCCATGGCGATTGCAGCACAAGCGCTCGACCATGTCGGCCTGCCCGCCATCATCCGCCCGTCCTTCACCATGGGCGGCACCGGCGGCGGTATTGCCTACAACCGGGCCGAATTCTTCGAGATCGTCCAGTCCGGCCTCGACGCCTCGCCGACCACCGAAGTGCTGATCGAGGAGAGCGTGCTCGGCTGGAAAGAGTACGAGATGGAGGTCGTCCGCGACAAGGCGGACAATTGCATCATCGTCTGCTCGATCGAGAACATCGACCCGATGGGTGTGCACACCGGCGATTCGATCACCGTCGCCCCTGCCCTGACCTTGACCGACAAAGAATACCAGATGATGCGCAACGCCTCGATCGCGGTGCTCCGCGAAATCGGCGTCGAGACCGGCGGCTCCAACGTGCAGTTCGCCGTCAACCCGGCCGATGGCCGTCTGGTGGTCATTGAGATGAACCCGCGCGTCTCGCGTTCGTCTGCGCTGGCCTCCAAGGCGACCGGTTTTCCGATCGCCAAGATCGCCGCCAAGCTCGCCGTCGGCTACACGCTGGACGAGTTGGAGAACGACATCACCGGCGGGGCGACACCGGCGTCGTTCGAGCCGAGCATCGATTATGTTGTCACCAAGATCCCGCGCTTTGCTTTCGAGAAGTTTCCCGGCGCCGAGCCGGTGCTGACCACCTCGATGAAGTCGGTTGGCGAGGTCATGGCCATCGGTCGCACCTTCCAGGAATCGCTGCAGAAGGCTTTGCGCGGGCTCGAAACCGGCCTGACCGGTCTGGACGAGATCGAGATCCCAGGCATCGGCCACGGCAGCGCGCCCGCCAGCCACGTCGACGACCGCAACGCCATTCGCGCGGCATTGGGCACGCCGACACCGGACCGGCTGCGCATGGTGGCGCAGGCGATCCGCATGGGCACCTCGCTGGAAGACGTGCACGCAATGTGCAAGATCGACCCGTGGTTCCTTGAGCAGATCGCCGGCATCCTCGCCATGGAGGATCGCATCCGCGAGCACGGCATTCCTGAGGACGCCGCCAATCTGCGCATGCTGAAGGCGATGGGTTTCTCCGACGCCCGCCTCGCCTCCCTGGTCAGGAAAGACGTCGAAGAAGTCCAGAAGATTCGCGACAAGCTCGACGTTCATCCGGTCTACAAGCGCATCGACACCTGTGCCGCCGAGTTCGCCTCGCCCACCGCCTACATGTATTCGACCTATGAGGTTCCCTTTGCCGGCGCCTTGGCCAACGAGGCACAGGTCTCATCGCGCAAAAAGGTCGTCATCCTCGGCGGCGGCCCCAACCGCATCGGCCAAGGCATCGAGTTCGACTATTGCTGCTGCCATGCGGCCTTTGCGCTGCGCGACGCCGGCTTCGAGGCGATCATGATCAACTGCAACCCGGAGACCGTCTCGACCGACTACGACACCTCCGACCGGCTCTATTTCGAGCCGCTGACGCCGGAGGATGTGTTGGAGATCCTGCGCACCGAACAGGCCTCGGGCGAGCTGGTCGGCGTCATCGTCCAGTTCGGCGGCCAGACGCCGCTGAAGCTCGCCGATGCGCTGGAGAAGGCCGGCATCCCGATCCTCGGCACTTCGCCCGACATGATCGATCTCGCCGAGGACCGCGACCGCTTCCAGAAGCTCTTGCACAAGCTCGGCCTCAGCCAGCCGAAGAACGGCATCGCCTATTCCGTCGAGCAGGCCCGCCTCGTCGCCGGCGAGCTCGGCTTCCCGCTGGTGGTGCGCCCGTCCTATGTGCTGGGTGGCCGCGCCATGCAGATCATCCACGACGAGAGCATGCTGCAATCCTACCTGCTCGACACCGTGCCCGGCCTGGTGCCGGAAGACATCAAGCAGAAATACCCGAACGACAAGACCGGCCAGATCAACACGCTGCTTGGCAAGAACCCGCTGCTGTTCGATACCTATCTGTCGGGCGCCATCGAGGTCGACGTCGACTGTCTCTGCGACGGAAAGTCGACCTACGTCTCGGGCATATTGGAGCACATCGAGGAGGCCGGCATCCATTCGGGCGACAGTGCCTGCTCGCTGCCGGTGCACTCGCTGCCCTCGGAGCTTGTCGACGAGCTGGAGCGCCAGACGGCAGCACTTGCCCGCGCGCTCAATGTCGGCGGTCTGATGAACGTGCAATATGCGATCAAGGACGGCACGGTCTATGTGCTCGAGGTCAACCCGCGCGCGTCGCGCACCGTGCCCTTCGTCGCCAAGACCATCGGCCGTCCCATTGCCAAGATTGCCGCCCGCATCATGGCCGGCGAGAGCCTGGAAGACGCCTTCGCCCATTACGGCGCCATGCCCGACCCCCGCAATCCCGGCCACATCGCGGTCAAGGAAGCGGTATTCCCCTTCGCCCGCTTCCCCGGCGTCGACATCTTGCTCGGCCCGGAAATGCGCTCGACCGGCGAGGTCATGGGCCTCGACCGCGACTTCGCACTCGCCTTCGCCAAGAGCCAGCTGGGGGCGGGTGTCGATCTCCCCCGCGCGGGCGCGCTGTTCGTCTCGGTGCGCGACGAGGATAAGAAGGGCATCCTGCCGGCGGTGAAGCGCCTCGCCGGCCAGGGTTTCAAGGTGCTGGCCACCTCCGGCACCGCCCGCTTCCTCGCCGAGAACGGCGTCGCCGCAGAGAAAATCAACAAGGTGCTGGAAGGCCGCCCGCACATCGAGGACGCCATCCGCAACCGCCAGGTGCAGATCGTCTTCAACACCACGGACGGCCAGAAGGCGGTCTCGGACTCGAAGTCGCTGCGCAGAGCGACGCTGATGCAAAAGGTGCCCTATTACACGACGCTTTCGGGCGCGGCTGCGGTGGCGGAAGCGATTGCGGCGCTGCGGGCGGGGAGCCTAGAGGTGCGGCCGCTGCAGGAGTATTTTGCGTAAGCTATGGGGATTGGAAATCCATCATGAGTGTGCCGTCTCCCCGCCTTTTCCAGACGTACATTGTTACGTCACGCTGATTTCGATCTCCCTTCGCGTCGAAGGTCAGGTTCCCCAACACGGTCGGAATTGGCTGGCCGGATTTTATAGAAGCCGCAACAGCCCTTGGCGCCTGACCACCTGCCATTTCGATACCCTTGGCCGCCACTTGGACTGCCGCATAGGACTTCAGCGTGTAGTCTGCCGGCTCGAATCCTTGAGAACGAAAGCGCGCGACAACGTCGGCTGCGGCGGGATTGCTCCGGTCCTCAAGCGAAAATGCTATTAGCACGCCTTCCAAGGCGGGCCCCGCTTTCCCGGGCAGATCGTGAACTAGAGCCCCATCTCCGGAGATGAACTGAACCTTCAGCCCAGCTTCCTTGGTTTGGCGAACGAGCGGACCAAAATCATCGGCAAGCCCCGCGAAGAAGAGAACTTCGATCTTCATCGATTTAAGTTTGCTGATGAGGTCTGCAAAATCGCCTTGGCCGGGTTTGATCTTTTTGGCCAGCTTTTCAGGATGTCCCTTTGCTCGCAGCGCTTTTCTTGCCTTGTTCGCTAAGCCATCACCATAGGGCGTACCATCGCTAACGATGGCAAGATTTTGTGCTGAGAAATGATCGGCCATATACTCGCCGGCAAACATCCCCTGAACATCGTCACGACCGACCGTGCGAATGACATTCCAAAGTTTGAATTCGGTAAGAGCGGGATTTGTCGACGCGGGGCTGACCATCAAAGTGTTGTTCTTGGCATAGATCATCGCGGCAGGGACAGAACTGCCTGAGTTGAAATGGCCGATAACAAAGCGAACCCCCTCTTTTGCCAATCTCTTGGCGAGGGCTATCGCGGTGGCTGTTGTATACTGATCATCGAGCACGGTGAGTACTATCTTGCATCCTCGTACCCCGCCCTTGGCATTAATGTCGTCTACTGCAAGTTGAGCGCCCCGCCGCATCTCCTCACCGTCGTACGCCCAATCGCCGGTCATAGGACCGACCACCGCCATGGGAATATCGGCGCATTTTGCAGTGGCGGGTTGAGGCAACGCCATAAAAGCGACGAACATCGCCAGCGGCAGCCTGATCCATAAAAATGTCTGGTACTTTCGTAGGCTAATCCACAACATCGACGACGGCTTCCTTCACGATTTTGTTCTTTGTTCTCTCCAACTTGCTTGCAGCCTTGCGCATCCTGGTTACAGCTTCCTTCGCCTTGTCGCCGTCAATTGTGTCGCGTTTGATCACTTCATTTTCGACAAGCTGAAGCGACGAATTTTTTCGGCAGCTTGTTCATGACTCGCCCTCCCTATCCCCAGATGGATTTGGGGACGACTTTACTTTAAAGACAAGCGGAAATTATCCTGGAAGGGCAGAAGTTGACGCTTCACGCCACCGCCACGCACTCGATCTGGATATCAAACTCCATCGGCCACGAGGCCACCGGCACAAAACTCCGCGCCGGCGAGTTCGTCGAAAAATACTTCGCATAGACGCGGTTGATGGTTTGTAGAAGCCGGAATTGACGGCGTAGATGCGCACCATGACTATGTTTTCCAACGAGGTGCCGGCCGCTTCGAGGCAATGTTTCAGCGCCTTTCAGCCACGCCTCGGTCTGCGTTTCGAGCCACGAACCATCTCGCACGTTGCGAACGCCAGCGCCTCGCTCGCCTCAGCCGAGAAACCCGATAAACCGCCCCGCAAACAGCACGGACGTCCACAACACCAGCGACAGCACAACCAGCACGGCCGTGACCCCACCGGCCGGGTCGCCACCACCCTTTGCCCGGCGCATGAAGACGAGGAAGTTGACACCAGCGAACAGGATCAGCCCCATCTTGGCGAGGAAGATCGGCATCGCCGCATACTCCCTCGCGCTGATGGAAAACAGCAGCGCGCCGGTGACAAGCGCCCCACCAAACGCACATAAGGCCACCCGGCGCAGCAGCGCGACGAACGGCGCCTGCGGCAGCGAGCGGAAGGCGCCCAGGATCCTGAGGTCCATGAGCCAGACGCTGGTCAGCAGCGCGCCGATCGACATGATGTGCAGCGCATTGACGATGGGGTAGGCCACGAAGGAGGCCTTCAGTCCCCGCACCAAGGCGAGTTGCTCGATGCCGGCGAAAAACCCGTCCATTCAGGCCGGCGGCACGCGGTCGGGATAGACGTCATAGGGCTTGCCGCCGACGATGACGCGCACTGCCTTCATGCGCTTTTCGCTCTCGTCGCGCGAGCGGTGGCCGATCGCGGTCACCTCGTCGCCGACCTTGGCGACCTCCTCGGTGAAGCCGGCGGCGATCGTGCGCGACGGCGGCGCCATCTCCACCCGCCAGGCCTCTCCCTTCGCGTCAACATCGAGCGTGGCGTGCGGGTTGCCGATATAGATGGCCGTGATCCTGCCCCTGAGTTCGAAAAACCCGTCCTGCGTCCACGACCAGCCGTGATGGGCATAGGCTGCGGTGCCGGCGGCAAGCATCACCGCCGCTGCCAGCGTGGCGCCCCGAATGAAAGGTGACAGCATCGCTCGTCTCCTCGGTTCCGGCATTAGAGGGTAGGTCAGCGCGCCGCAGCGTCAAATCACATAGGGTCTGCGCCGCCCCTCATTGTCCTGCCGGGCATTTCTCCCCGTATAGTGACGGGGAGAAAGGTTGCCGTCGCCACGCATTTCGCCAATCTCCAGAGTTGAAGAAAGTGAGCTGAGTTTGCCGCCAGCCCCCTTCTCCCGTCCCTCTACGAGGAGAAGATGCCGGCAGGCAGATGAGGGCGGCGCCGAGCGACGCTAGTGGCAGCATCCTTCCCCATACTGCAGCTGCTCCTGCCAGCTCTGCGCCCTGCCCTCCGGCGTGAAATCCATGAGGTTCCACAGGATCTCGCAGGTGCCTATGGCGCGCGGATCCTGGCCGGGTTCGGGCGGCGCGAAGCCGAGTTCGGAGCTCCAGAAGTGGCGGATGCCGTCGCCGTCGCGGTGGAACACCGACAGCACGGGGAGCTGCGCGCCATCCTCGGCCTCGGCGTGATAGTCGCGCTTGAAGCTGTTGCCGGCCGACGAGACCAGCCGCATATTTTTCCAGCCGCGGTCGCGGCCGAGCGTCAGCAGGTTTTCCAGCGCGGTCTTGGCCACGACAGCGAAATTGTAGCCGGCGGCCTCGAGGTGGCCAATGGCGCCGTCGAACTGATCGAGCAGCGCCGTGCAGGACGGGCAAGGCTGGTCCGGTCTGGGCAGCTTCGCCGTGCCGCCGCTCGTCGCCACGTCGCGCGTCTCCTGCGGATGGCGCGGAAACATCATCGAATAGACGATCAGCGTGTCCTTGCCCGGCGCAAACAGTTCCGAAAGCTTGATCCTGGCCGGCTTGCCGTCCGTGCCGAGCCCGTCGAACACATAATCCTGCGGCACCAGCCCGCCCGTCGGCAGCGCGCGGCGGGCGACCGCCACATCCTCCATGGCGCGGCGCAGCTCGATCTCCTGCTGCAGCAGTTTTTCGCGGGCGGCGCGATATTCCTGGGATTCATTGGGAAAGCTGATCATCGTCATCTCCATCTGCCGTGCTTTTTGGCGGCGCGCCGTTCGTGGCAACGCGCCTTGCCTCCCAAGGACGCATCGCGCGAAACGGTTCCGACATTTTTGCGCAGGCGCCGTGGCGACAAGAACCCGGGCTGCCGCCTTCAAAAAGGACGAACGGCGCTCCTCACCCCGCCCAATCCACCTCGATCATCCCCAGCCGCTGATAGAGCCTGACCGCGGCCGCGTTCTCGACGGTATTGGTCTTGAGATCAACATGCGCCGCACCCCTTGCCTGAAACACCGCAAACGCGTAGCGCATCAGCGCCTCGGCTATGCCCTTGCCGCGCGCCTCGGGATGAACGGCAAGATCCTTGACGAACCCCGTCGCCCAGCAGAGCGCCGCGCCCGCCAACCGCCCCTTGCCGTCGATGACCAGGAAACACAAAGCGGGATCGAATTCCGCGTCGCCCGAAATGCGGGGCCACCATTCGTCGAACGGCCCATCGGCGCCGTCGTCGAACACCGCGGTCAAAAGTGCATGCAAAGCGAGCGCATCGGCGGCTTCGAAGCCGCGCATGAAAAAACCTTCCGGCCAGCGCGGCGCCAGAAGCGTGTCGTCGAGGATCTTGCGCAGTCTTATGTCGTTCGGCGCCGCTGGGCGCGGCTCAGGCATCGGGCTGCATGCGGCGGCGCAGGCTGTCGCTGCCGAGGCCGGTTTCGCCCAGCATCCCCTTGCGTTTGGCGTCATAGTAGTAGCCGCTCTGGTAGAGCCGGTCGGCGCGCTTGGGATTGCCGCCCGACACCAGCCAGGCGCCGCGCAGATATTTCACCGCATATTTCAGGTTGGTCTCGGCGTCGAACAGGCCGCTCGCCGGCCCGTCATAGCCCATGCCGCGCGCCGTCGCGTGCTTGATCTGCATCAGCCCCCAATGCCCGTGATTGTAGGCTTTCGGGTTGAAGGTGCTCTCGCGGTTGACGACGCTGCGCACCAGATCGACCGGCACCTGGTAAAGCGCGGAATATTTCTCGATCAGCCGCTCGATCTCGCTGCGGGCGCCGGCGTTCGACTGGCCCTCCGCCGGGTCGGTCGCGGCCAGAACGGCCGGGTTTTGCGGCACCGTGTAGGCGACCGGCTGAACGCCGGGCATGGCGGCAGTCTGGCCGGTGACTGGCATGGCGACGGCAGCCACCGCGGTGGCTGGCTGGGCATTGGTGGTCATGACGGCCGGGGTCGTTGCCGGCAGCGGCGTCGGCCCGGCAAAGGCGGCCGCAGGCTCGACCGGCAGTGCTGCTGTCTGGGCGACGCCGGACGGTTCCGGCAGGACCGAAACAGTGTCGGGCAGCGCCAGCGTGAAGCCAGCATCGGTGTTGGCCGAGTTTTCCGTGAAGGCAGGGGCCGGGGTCACCGGCGAAGTCGAGGTGCAGCCGCTGAGAGCGGCCACGGCCAACACCGCCGCTAGGACGGGAAAGAGGAATTTTGCTGGCAAGCGGCGCTCGGGTCCGGTTCGTCGGGTGTTAAGAAGTCCTTACACCAGCATCTTTCCCCGGGCAATCCGCGGTAGACGGTGGTTTTCGGGTGGCGATCCGGGCCGGGAAATGCGATATTGTTCTGGATTTGTACTTCGAAGGATTCCGGAAAGGAGCACGCCATGGACGCCTCTCATGCCACCGCTGGCCACGCGGTCTTCGAAACCGTGCTCGGCTTCATGGGCATCGCCTGGAGCGAAGCCGGGCTAACCCGGCTCTGCCTGTCGCAGCGCAACCAGGACGCGGTAGAGCGCCGGCTGCTGCGCCATGCCTCCGACGTCGAACAAGCCGTGAAGCCCGAGCCGCAATGGGTTGCCGAGCTGATCGCGTCGATCAAGGCCTATGCCGCCGGCGAGGTTATCGATTTCTCCGGCGTGCCGGTCGATCTCAGCGGCGTCGACGAGTTCCGCCTGGCGATCTATGACGCGGCGCGAAAGCTCGCCTTCGGCGAAACCACCACCTATGGCGAACTGGCCAAACGCGCCGGCCATGCCGGGCTGGCGCGTGAGACAGGCGCGGCGCTCGGCGCCAACCCGGTGCCGCTGGTCATCCCTTGCCATCGCATCCTTGCCGCCGGCGGCAAGATCGGCGGATTTTCCGCGCCCGGCGGCTCGGCCACCAAGGAAAAGATGCTGGCAATGGAAGGCGTACGCGTCGGCCCGCCGCCCCCAGCGCAGGTGTCGTTCGGGTTTTAGCTGTGCTGATATTCAGGTGAGGCCGGCACCCCGCGCACCATCTCGACCAGCCTAATCCGGAAGCAGGCGCCGGCGGAAGCGCCGGTCGATCTCCACCCGCTTGCACTTGTAGACGGTGCACGAATTCGTATCGGCACTCGGCACCGAGGCCCGCGCCCTGACCTCGCCGATGTCGCAGAATTGCTGGCTCCGCACATAGCGGTCGTAGAGCGCCAGGCCCGGCACGCGCGTCGATCTGTAGCGCAGGATGACCGCCCCCTCGCGCGCGATCGTCGCCTGCACCTTGCCGCAGCTCATGCGGGTCGGGTCGTAGCGCGAGACCGCCTGCGCCTCGGCGGCCACCAGCGTCAGGCAAGCGGCAAGCAGAACGATTTTCATGTCCCTCTCCCCAAAACCCAGTCGCGCCCGAAGCCGGCGCGATCCTCCCGCGTCAGGCGCGCAACGACGACGCTCTCACGCGATTGGGGCGGCCGTTGGGCAGCGTTGCCGCCGTGCCATTTTCCGCCCCGTCTTGTTTTTTGCGCGAAGGCATATTATATGCGGTCCATTGATATTTCGGCCGATCGATCCGGGCCTCGCGATATTCGCGTTTGCTGACGTTCTATCTCCAAAATCTCGATACAAACCGGCTGGGTTTCGGTCCAGTCAAACTAAAGCAAACGTAAGGACTATCGAAATGGCAACAGGTACGGTCAAGTGGTTTAATTCCACCAAGGGTTTCGGCTTCATTCAGCCTGATAGCGGCGGCGCGGACGTTTTCGTCCACATCTCCGCAGTCGAGCGTGCTGGACTGTCGACCCTGGTCGAAGGCCAGAAGATCAACTTCGAGATCGAGCAGGACCGCCGCACTGGCAAGTCGTCCGCTGGATCTCTGAGCAAGGCGGCCTGATCTTGAAAATGGCGCGCGCCGGGCGATAGCCCGGGGCGCGCGGCAAGTCACGGATGTACTGGCGGTCGCGCGAGAAGCGCGCCGGAGCGAAAGACCCGACAAGCCGAAGCAGCAGATTGCTGCCGGCCCGGCCAAAACGCTCCCGATCAGGCTACCAAGCATGGGAAGGCGGGATTTTGTCCCGCCTTTTTGCTGTCTGAAATCCGGTGAACCGTCGCCTTGGTCCTATGGGACCACTTTGTGGTTGTTTTTACCCCGGTCATTGTACCATCGACCATGAGCAAGCTTGAACAGATTGAGAAATCCGTCGCCGAACTAAGGCCCCGAAGAGCTCAAGGCGTTTGCCGCATGGTTCGAGGCGCTGCAAGCCGACATGTGGGACCGGGAGATCGAAGCCGACGCCAAGGGCGGCAGGCTGGACAAGCTTGCCGAGCAGGCCTTGGCTGATCATCGCGCCGGCCGGACCCGGCCTCTGTGAATCATTTTGCCACTCCCTCGTTTTGGGAGGCCTACGCAAAACTGCCCTCGTTGAGCAAAGGCGTGCGAGCATTCACGCCACTGGCCGAAGGCCACAAGCCCAACGCCCGGAGCGAGCCGCGAAGCGGCGACAAGCATGACTAAGGCAACCAGTCCAGCGGCACATGCCCCGGATCGGCCTCGACCCGTTGCAGCCAGGCGGCAACCGCCGGATAGGCGTCGAGCTGAAACCCGCCCGTCTCGGCCGTATGCGTATAGGCATAGAGCGCGATGTCGGCGACGCTGAGCGCACTGCCCGCGAAGAAGCTGCTCCCGGCCAGGTGCTGGTCCATGACGCCGAGCGCCTTGTTGCCGCGCTCCAGCGTCACCGCCAGCCGCTCGGGTGTCGCGTCTTTCGCGCGTTCTGGAAAGGTGAGCAGCGCTCTGCGCACCGCGATATAAGGCTCGTGGCTGTATTGCTCGAAGAACAGCCACTGATAGGCCAGCGCGCGTTCGTATCTGTCCGCCGGCAGAAACCGCGTGCCTTCGGCGAGGTAGAGCAGGATGGCGTTGGATTCGGCCAGCCGCCGGCCGTCGTCGAGTTCGAGCAGCGGCACCATGGCGTTCGGGTTCTTGGCGACATAGTCGGGCTTGCGCGTCTCGCCGGTATGCGAGCTGACCTCGACATTGGTGAAAGGGATGCCGAGCTTGGCCATCAACAGGCGCGGCTTGTAGCAATTGCCGCTGTCGATCATTCCATAGAGTATCATCGATGCTCCCCTTGCTCGCAACCACCCGTCTCAAGGCTTGATCCAGCCTCTATCGCGGCAGCGGCGGCTTCATCCAGTGATTTGTTTTGGCGTAACCATCAGCGCCGCTGATGCATTACAGGATATGTCGAGATTCAAGTCAGGCCGAGCCGAGAAGGGCGGGTTCCGAGAACCGGAGCGTACTGTTTGGGTACGTGAGCACTGGAAGCGCAGGACCCCCCGTTCGCAGGCCGGCATCACTTGAATATCGGCATATCCTAGCCGAACAAGGGGATGACGTTGCTGTCCCTGCCAAGCAGCCTGTCGATCGACAGCGGCTCCTCGTCGAACAGCGTTCCGGCCAGCGCCGGCCGGGCAAGGTAAAAGCCCTGCAGCAGGTCGACGCCGCCATCCAGCGCGACGCGCAGATGCGTGGCGTTCTCGACGCCTTCGACCAGCACCTTGGCGCCGCGATCGTGCAGCGTCGAAACCAGCGGCCGGAAAAACCGCTCGGCGGCGGCATGGCGGCAGAATTCGGCGAACCAGGTGCCGTCGATCTTGACGATGTCGGGCTGCACGAGGGCGACCCTTTCTTCGGTAGAATGCCCTGTGCCGAAATCGTCGATGGCAATGCGGACGCCGTCGCGCCGCATCTCGCGCGCCAGGCTGACAAGCACCTTGTCGCCGGCAGCCTGCTCGGTGATCTCGCAGACCAGCATGCCGGGATGCAGGCCGAAATCCGCCAGATGCCTGGTCATCAGCCTGATTTCGGCCAGCGCCCGTGCGGGGTCATCGTTGATCAGCGGATTGTAGTTGAAAAACAGGTCGAGCCCGTCGACGCCGATGTTGCGGAAGTTGCGCAAATGCAGCACCCGGCACATGGTTTCGACAAACAGCCGATCCGCTGCCGGCACACCTTCGAAGAAGATTTGAGGCGCCACCGGCCTGCCTGCACGATGCGGCTCGATCAGTCCCTCGACCGCGACGGCGGCGAGAAACCTGCCGCGCGGCGCGAAGACCGGCTGGTAGGCGCTCCTCAGCCGGAATGCGCCGTAGACGCCATATTCGATGCCGACCTCGTCGGCAAAGATCGCCTCGCCGACCTTGCGCCGCATGTCGGCCCGCCCGGTCACGATGTCACCCTGCGGCCAAAGGCCCGCATCGGCCGCCGCGATGGCGAAACGGCCGCAGAAACCTTCTCAGCATCGGCCGGCACCGCGGCCGCCTGCCCGCTCTTGTCGAAGACGTGGAAGCTGGTTGGCGCAAGCTCGGGGCGCGCCAGCACATAGCCCTGCACCATCGAGGCGCCCGACTTTTCGGCAAGCTCGAGCTGCCAGCCCGTCTCGATGCCCTCGAACACCGTACGGATGCCTTGCTCTTCGAAGCTTGTCACCATGGCGGTCAGCAAGGCGAAGCCGGCACCGGACTCCATCAGCGTCATGATCCAGTCGGCGTCGAACTTGACGATGTCTGGCCTGAGTTCCTTGATGCGATTGATGTCGGATTCGTCGGCGCCGTAATCGTCGACCGCAATGCGCAAACCATTGCCCCTGAGCGCCTCGACGAAATTGTAGAGCGTTTCCTGCGACGCCGATTTCTGCTCGGTGACCTCGCAGACGACGCGGCGCGGATCGATGTCGGCCTCGTGCAGCACCAGTCGCATGTCGCGCAGCGCCTTGTCGGCGATGCCGCGGTCGGTGAACACCGATGGATCGAAGTTGATGAAGATGGAGGCGTCTCGCGGCAGGCAGGCGCCGGCGTTCAGCAGGTGCAGCGTCCGTGTCAGCGCCTCGATATGCAGGCGATCGACCGCCGGACAGCTGTTGAAGAAACTCATTGGCGGCTGCGGCTCGCCGTCGCGGAACGGCCGGATCAGCCCCTCGAACGCGACGACGGACAGCTTGCCCTTGTTGAAGGCGAAGATCGGCTGGAACGCGCTTTGCAGCGTATAGACCCCCCAGACACCGCTGGCGGTGCCGTCATCATGGCGGATGATATGGGCAAGCTCGATGCTGCGCGTCACGGTTCCTCGCTATGCGAGACTGGCGGACCGGCTACGGTCCCTGCCGTTCAAGCTTTTACCGATCGTTGATGAATTTATTGTTGCCAGCATTGCGCGCTGGCTCATTCGACAATGCCTGCGCTGGGCTTGCGCTTGACCAGATGATGCGACATGAGAGGCGCCGCGGCGCCTTCGCCGCGCCGGTCTTCCTGGAGATATCTGTCATGGCCTTTCTTGCCGACGCCCTTTCCCGCGTAAAGCCTTCCGCGACCATCGCGGTGACGCAGAAGGCGCGCGAGCTGAAAAACGCCGGCCGCGACGTGATCGGGCTGGGCGCCGGCGAGCCGGACTTCGACACCCCCGACAACATCAAGAGCGCCGCGATCGAGGCCATCCGCCGCGGCGAGACGAAATATCCGCCGGTCTCCGGCATCGTGCCGCTGCGCGAGGCGATCGCGAAAAAATTCAAGCGCGAGAACAATCTCGACTACCGGCCGGAGCAGACCATCGTCGGCACCGGCGGCAAGCAGATCCTGTTCAACGCCTTCATGGCGACGCTGAACCCCGGCGACGAGGTGATCATCCCGCGGCCTTACTGGGTGAGCTATCCCGAAATGGTGGCGATCTGCGGCGGCACCTCGACCTTTGCCGACACCTCGATCGACAACGGCTTCAAGCTGACGGCGGCCGTGCTGGAAAAGGCGATCACGCCGCGCACCAAATGGCTGTTGATGAACTCGCCGTCGAACCCTTCGGGCGCCGCCTATACCGAAGCGGAGCTCAAGAGCCTGGCCGACGTACTGTTGAAGCATTCCCATGTCTGGGTGCTGACCGACGACATGTACGAGCACCTGACCTATGGCGACTTCGTCTTCAAGACCATCGCCGAGGTCGAGCCTAAGCTCTATGAGCGCACGCTGACCATGAACGGCGTGTCCAAAGCCTATGCCATGACCGGCTGGCGCATCGGCTATGCGGCAGGCCCGGTGCCGCTGATCAAGGCGATGGACATGATCCAGGGCCAGCAGACCTCCGGCGCCTGCACCATCGCCCAATGGGCGGCGGTCGAAGCGCTGAACGGGCCGCAGGATTTCATCCCGAAGAACAAGGCGATCTTCCAGGGCCGGCGCGATCTCGTCGTCTCGATGCTCAACCAGGCGCGCGGCATCACCTGCCCATCGCCGGAGGGTGCGTTCTACGTCTATCCCTCCTGTGCCCAGCTGATCGGCAAGACGACCAAGAGCGGCAAGGTGATCGACAGCGACGAAACCTTTTGCTCGGAACTGCTCGAGGCCGAGGGCGTGGCGGTTGTTTTCGGCTCGGCCTTTGGCCTCGGCCCGAACTTCCGCATCTCCTACGCCACGTCGGAGGCTCTGCTCGAAGAAGCCTGCACGCGCATCCAGCGCTTCACCGCCGCGCTGGTCTGAGACGTTTCAGCCGCCATACTGCTCGTCGCTGACCTTCTCCAGCCAGTCGGCATGCACGCCCTCCAGCGCCTCCTGCATGGCGATGTGCGTCATCGCCGATTTCGGCGCGGCGCCGTGCCAGTGCTTTTCGCCGGGCGCAAAGGAGACGACGTCGCCGGCCCTGATCTCCTGGATCGGCCCGCCCCAGCTTTGCGCGAGACCGGCACCGGACGTGACGTAGAGCGTCTGGCCGAGCGGATGCGTATGCCAGTGGGTCCGGGCGCCGGGCTCGAATCTGACCAGCGTGGCGCGTAGCCGCGCCGGTGCCTCCTTCTCGATGATCGGCGTCTGCAAAACCCGGCCAGTGAAGTATTTTTCCGGCGCAACAATCGTCGGCACGCTGCCACAGCCAATAATCTTCATCGTCGCAAATCCTCGATCCAATCCAGTGTCTTAGAGACTACCACTTTCGTCCGATGCCGGCTGCATCTCCTGCCGGCTGCGGGCAAAACGCGGCCAGAACAGGCCGGCACGTCCGCTATAGGCCTGGTAGGCACCGGCCAACCTTGTACGTGAAAATTTTCGCTCTTCGTCCAAGGCCGCGATCACATAGATCGCAACGATGCCGGCGACCGGCACGACCGCCCACACCGACCAGGTCGCGATACCCCATCCGATCCAGAAGATGATGTAGGATGTGTAGAACGGATGACGGACATGGCTATAAGGGCCTTCGGTCACCAGGCTGTCGGGATTGTCCGGATCAAACGCGAAACGCAGCCGCGCCTTGCGCGAAACCGAGATCGCCCACCAGAACAGCGCCGAGCTTGCCAGTTCGACGGCAAACCCGCCGATCTTCGCTGCAACCGGTTGCCGCTCGATCCACAGCAGCGCCAGAAAGAACAGCGCCGTGCCGACCACGACGGCCGAAATGATCATGGCGCCTTGAGACATGCTCGGCGACTGGAAATGCCCGCGCATCGACCAGGCATATTGGCCGAGCGTCGCGATGCTGCTGATCGAGAGGAGAAGGTCGAGCGTGGATTCCATCATCAGGCTCCGGGGGTTAGCTGTGGTGGATTCGGCCATCATAGCCGGCAGAAACCGAGAAATCATTTCTTAACCACCGTTCTAAACAACATGGTGACCTCAGCATGCGATGTTGACCTCGAGACAATTCGAAGGTCCAACCGGATATGGCCGTTTCCCACCGCACGATCCGCACGCCGCAAGCGGATTTGCGCCTCAGCCAGTCGTCGGGACCCGGCATCCCGCTTGTCCTGATCCACGGCTCGGGCAGTTCGCGCACCGTATTCGCCCGCCAGTTCGACAGCCCGTTGGCCGCCGCCCATCGGCTGATTGCTTTCGACCTGCCCGGCCATGGCGAATCGTCGGACGCCCGCGATCCGGCGACGGACTACACCATCGCCGGCCTTGCCCAATCGGCGGCTCAGCTCCTCGATGCCTTGGGCATCGGTCGCGCCGTTGTCTTCGGCTGGTCTCTTGGCGGGCACGTGGCAATCGAGCTCGCGAGTTTTCACCGCGCCGTCGGCGGGCTGATGCTGACCGGCGCGCCGCCGGTATCGAAGGGTCCTTTCGGCATGCTGCGCGGCTTCCATGCGCATTGGGACATGCTACTGGCGTCCAAAAAGACGTATTCCGAACGCGATGCCGAGCGCTTCGAAACGCTCTGCTTCGGAGACACCGCCGACCCGTCCTTTCGCAAAACCATCCTGCGTACCGACGGCCGGCTGCGCGCCGCGGTGACGCGCGGCATGCTCACCGGCAAGGGCGCCGACCAGAGACAGGTGATCGAGCAGGCCGCGTTTCCGGTCGCCGTCGTCAATGGCGAGAACGACCCGTTCGTCCGGCTCGGCTATTTTGAAACGCTCGCCTACGGCTCGCTGTGGGAGCATTGCCACATCATTCCCGGTGCCGGGCATGCGCCTTTCTGGGAGCGTGCGGACCTGTTCAATCCGTTGCTCGCGCGCTTTGCCGAGACGGTGTCAGTGCAGCGCATTGAGGCAACGCCACTGGCGTCGCGCCGAACCGGCACCGGCTGAACCGGCCCCAACTTCAAATCCCTTCAACCTCAAATCCCTTGCCCTCCCGGCCTGCCCGTGGGACGATGCCCTTTGGGTAGGTGGCAAATTGAAAAAAGCCTCGCCCGCGACGGCCGACAGGCCGGCCGCCGCTCACAGGGAAACGCCTGAGTGGAGGTCAGCCATGGGTACTCGCGCCGGAGGACGACGCACGGGACCGAAATGCATTGCCATAGTCGGTCCCTTTGCAAGCGGTAAGACGACACTTCTCGAAGCCATACTCGCCCGTACAGGCGCCATTCCCCGCCAGAATCCCGTTTCGTCCGGAAATACCGTTTCCGATCATTCGCCGGAAGCGCGCGCTCACGGCATGAGCGTCGAGGCGACCTTCGCCACAACCGATTTCATGGGCGAGCCGTTCACCTTCGTCGATTGTCCCGGCTCCATCGAATTCTCCTTCGAAGCCGAGCCGGTGCTGGCTGCCTGCGACGTCGCCGTGGTCGTCGCCGAGGCTGACGAGAAGAAGATCCCTGCCCTGCAGCTGATCATGCGCAAGCTCGACGATCTCGGCGTGCCGCGTATGCTGTTCCTGAACAAGGTCGACAAGGCGATATCAGGCGTGCGCGACACGCTGAAGATGCTGCAGCCGGCAAGCACGGTGCCATTGCTGCTGCGCCAGATCCCGCTGCGCAAGGACGGCGTCGTCATCGGCTCGATCGACCTCGCTCTGGAGCGTGCCTACATCTATCGCGAATATGCCGAGAGCGAGGTCGCCCAGATCCCGAGCGACGACAAGGCGCGCGAGCTCGAGGCGCGCTTTTCCATGCTGGAGACGCTCGCCGACCATGACGACCGCCTGATGGAGCAATTGCTGGACGAGATCGAACC
The DNA here is from genome assembly GCF_040322015.1 of Mesorhizobium sp. M0208. Taxonomy (NCBI): domain Bacteria; kingdom Pseudomonadati; phylum Pseudomonadota; class Alphaproteobacteria; order Hyphomicrobiales; family Phyllobacteriaceae; genus Mesorhizobium; species Mesorhizobium sp. M0208. Next base: position 162,123 of record NZ_JAMYSP010000005.1, read on the forward strand.
GCCAAAGGACGCGATCTTCGATGACCTCGCCGCGGATCTGCGCGACGGCACGGTGACGCCGGTGCTGATCGGCACCGCCGAGAAGGGCAACGGTGTGCTGCGCCTGTTGAAGGCGATCCGTCACGACGCACCCGATATCGCGGCGACGCGCCAGCGTCTCGGCGCTCCCGACGGCAATGCCACCGTGGTCCAGGTGATGAAGACCATCCACACCGCGCATGGCGGCAAGCTGTCGGTCTCGCGCATCCTGTCCGGTCAGGTCGCCGACGCCGCCGAGCTGTTCCTTCCCAGCGGCGAGACGGCAAAGGTCTCCGGCATCTACAAGATGCTCGGCAAGGACCAGGTCAAGCTGACTTCGGCCAAGGCCGGCGACACGGTGGCGCTCGGCAAGCTGGACGCCGTCAGGACCGGCCAGACGCTGAGCTCGACCAAGGGCGGCATCAAGCCTCTGGTTACGCTGGCGCCGCCGCAACCGGTCTTCGCCTTCGCGCTGCGGCCGAAAGAGCGCAAGGACGAGGTCAAGATGTCGGCGGCCATCCAGCGCCTGGCCGAGGAAGATCCCTCGCTCAGTCTGCATCACAACCAGGATTCAGCCGAAACCGTACTGTCCGGTCATGGCGAGATGCATCTGCGCGTCGTGCGCGAGCGGCTGGAAGGCAAGAACCAGATCCCGGTCGAAGGCCATGTGCCGGCCGTGCCGTATCGGGAGACTATCCGAAAAGCGACGCAGCAGCGCGGCCGCCACAAGAAACAGTCGGGCGGCCACGGCCAGTTCGGCGACGTCGTGCTGGAGATCAAGCCGCTGCCGCGCGGGTCCGGTTTCCAGTTCACCGATACGATCACCGGCGGCGTCGTGCCGAAGACGTACATCCAGTCGGTCGAGACCGGCGTGCGCGATTACCTGAAATCCGGCCCGCTCGGCTTTCCGGTCGTCGATGTTGCCGTCAACCTTTCCGACGGCTCCTACCATGCGGTGGATTCCTCCGACATGGCCTTCCAGATGGCGGCGAAGCTGGCGATGAAGGAAGGCATGGCCGCCTGCTCACCGGTGCTGCTCGAACCGGTGATGAAGGTCGAGATCGTCACGCCGTCGGATGCGACGTCGAAGATCATCGCGCTGATCCCGCAGCGGCGCGGCCAGATCCTCGGCTACGACGCGCGGCCCGACTGGCCGGGATGGGACGTGGTTGAGGCGACCATGCCGCAGGCCGAGATCGGCGACCTCATCATCGAGCTGCGCTCGGCCACGGCTGGTGTCGCCAGCTATCGGGCCGTCTTCGACCACATGGCCGAACTCACCGGGCGGTTGGCCGACGAAGCGCTGAACGCCAACGGCAAGGCCGCCTGAAACAGCTTGCGGCGGCCAGAGCACAAGGATGCACACAAGGAAACGGCGCCCGGATCATTCGGGCGCCGTTTCGTTGCGGACCGTCTTCGTGGGAGGCGAAACGGCAGGTCCGCCGCATGCTTGCCGCCGGTGTCTGGCGGCGGAGGATGGTTCGGACGCGGTAGCTGCCTGAGCCCGGGTCGTCCGAGTGATGCCCCCATCCCCCGGACGAGCCACACCGCGTCCTATGCTCTGCTTACCCGATTTGGCGTGCCAACGCATGTTACCCGAGGTTACATGTCACTGTTACGCGCCAGTTCCGGCCGATTTTCCGGCGAAGTGTTGGTTTCGGGCAACAAAAAAGCCGGATCAATGAAGACCCGGCTGAGTTTGATTGGAAGTGCCTGTTAAGGCTAACCTCCAGAGGGGAACACTCGAGAGCGCTAATGGGAGGAGAACGCGCTCAGGAGATGATCTATATATGTGCTCTTCATGCCCAAGAAACAAGCATCTATTTTGCAACACTCACATGCAAAAAGGCGCCGGCTGTGGTCTAATCCGTCCCGAAGCGCAATAGGACCAGTTGAATCGCTGAAATACAGCGTGCGGCAAGGCAAAAATCGATCCGCAGCCGCGAATCAGCAGCGATTCCTGCTCGGAAAGTCGAAAAACGCAGAATGACGTGGAATCGTGCAGCACGCGTTTGTTTTTTCGGCAGCCAGACCTTGCTGGTGCATGCCGCCCAAAAAGCCCGCCATCGAGCTTGACCTGAGGGTGTAGCGGTTTGGGTTACATGCCGGACAAGACCTGAAGCGCTTTGCAGGAGACCGTTCAAGGCCGCACCCGTAAGGAGAGCTATATGCGAGCCACATCGGCGATCGCCGGCAGCGTCATCTTCCTTGCGGCAGCGCCCGGCGTGGTCGCCGGACTGCTGCCTTGGCTGCTGACCGATCGCTATCGCCTGCCCTGGTCGAGACTGCCCGGTTTCGTTCCTGTGGGCTGGCTGCTGATTGTCGCCGGCACAATCGTGCTGCTGCACGCCTTTGCCCGTTTTGCCCTGGAGGGCCTGGGTACGCCAGCCCCGGTCGCGCCGACCGAGAGGCTGGTCGTCGGCGGCATTTATCGCCATGTCCGCAACCCGATGTACGTCGCCGTGCTGTCGATCGTCCTCGGCCAGACACTGCTGTTTTCGAGCGGGACGGTCGCCGCCTATCTAGTCATCGCCGCGGCCGCCATGATCTCCTTCGTGAAACTATATGAGGAACCGACGCTTGCCCGCCGCTACGGCGCCGAATACGAAGCCTACCGCCGGGCCGTACCAGGCTGGCTGCCCCGGCTGACGCCTTGGCGCGGGTAATTTCTGGACGCCGACAATTGGCGAAACCGGCGGGACAGCTCCTTCTCCCCGTCACTATACGGGGAGAAGTGCCCGGCAGGGCGATGAGGGGGCATCAGGACTGCCCATCGAAGGGCAAGTGCGACAAAGGCTGGCGCTGCCCCTCATCTGGCTGCCGCCAGCTTCTCCCCATATACTGACGGGAAGAAGGACGAATTCGCCGAAGCCTTCGCCAATCGCCCGACGTTGCTCAGAAGTCGACGAGCGGCACTGGTAACTAAAACGACCAGCTGCGCGCCTTGGCGATGATGAAATCGCGGAAGACATGCAGCTTCGCCTGGTTCTTCATCGCGTCGGGATAGGCGAAATAGGTATCGAAGGACGGCACTTCGGTTTCGGGCAACAACTGCACCAGCCCGGAATCCTTGCTGACCACATAATCCGGCAGCATGGCGATGCCGGCGCCGCCCTGCACCGCCCGCTTGATCGACAGTATGTCGTTGATCTGCAGCGTCGGCACCCTTTGCCCGCCTTCGAAATCGCCGACCGTCTCCAGCCAGTTCAGTTCCGACAGATGCGCCGGCACCGGGACGCCGAAGGTGACGATGCGATGGGCCTTCAGCTCGGCGATCGAATTCGGCTTGCCGTATTTATTCACATAGGAGGGCGCCGCGTAGAGATGGAAATGCACGGTGAACAGGCGGCGCTGGATGAGGTCCGGCTGCTGCGGCTGGCGCAGCCTGATGGCGCAGTCGGCCTGGCGCATGGTGAGATCGAGCTCCTCATTGGCCAGGATGAGCTGCAGGCTGACCTCGGGATAGAGCTCAATGAATTCCTGCACGCGCTCGGTCAGCCAGCCGGCGCCGAGGCCGACCGTGGTCGTCACCCTGAGCACGCCGGAGGGCCGGTCCTTGGTTTCGGTCAGTCGCGATTTGATGGTTTCAAGCTTCATCAGCACGTCGTGTGCCGTGCGGAACAGCATCTCGCCTTGCTCGGTCAGCACCAGGCCGCGGGCATGGCGATTGAACAGCGGCACGCCGACGTCATGCTCGAGCGCGCTGACCTGCCGCGAGATCGCCGATTGCGACAAATGCAGTGTTTCCGCGGCATGGGTGAACGACCCCGCTTCCGCCGCGGCGTGAAACACGCGTAGCTTGTCCCAATCCAACGCCATGATTTCCCCTCGTCCTGTTTTCTGGCGTCCGCCTGTTTTCGGCGTCTGAATGAAAAATCAGGCTTTTGCGCGGCTTTTCTCAGCCGCTTATCGAACAATCACTCCGCCGCTTCGCGGTGAACCTCGATCCCTGCCAGATATTTTTCCGCCTCGAGCGCGGCCATGCAGCCGAGACCGGCCGCCGTCACCGCCTGGCGGTAGATGTCGTCGGTCACATCGCCGGCGGCGAACACACCCGGCATATCGGTGCGGGTCGAATCCGGCGCCGTCCACAGATAGCCGTTCGGCTTCTGCTTCAGCTTGCCGGCAAACAGCTCGACCGCCGGCGCGTGGCCGATCGCCACGAACACGCCGTCGACCACCAGATGCATCTCCTGCCCGGTCACCACGTTGCGCAGCTTCAGCCCTTCGACCGACGGCGGCAGCGGCGCCTTGCCGGGCCTGCCGGTGATCTCGTCGACCACCGTGTCCCAGATGATGCGGACATTGTCTTTCTGCAGCAGCCGCTCGCGCAGGATGCGCTCGGCGCGGAAATCGCTGCGCCTGTGGATAACGGTGACGCTCTTGGCCAGGTTGGAGAGATAGAGCGCTTCCTCCACAGCCGAATTGCCGCCGCCGATCACCGCGACGTCCTTGCCGCGGTAGAAGAAGCCGTCGCAGGTGGCGCAGGCCGAGACGCCAAAACCCATGAAGGTGTGTTCGCTCGGGATGCCCAGCCATTTCGCCTGGGCTCCGGTGGCGATGATCAGCGCGTCGGCGGTATAGATCGTGCCGGAATCGCCCTTGGCGCGGAACGGCCGCACGTTGAGGTCGACCTCGGTGATGATGTCGTTGACGATGTCGGTGCCGACATGCTCGGCCTGCCTGAGCATCTCGCTCATCAGCCATGGACCCTGGATCGGTTCGGCGAAGCCCGGATAGTTTTCGACATCGGTGGTGATCATCAATTGCCCGCCCTGCTGCAGGCCGGCGACCAGCATCGGCTTGAGCATGGCGCGGGCGGCATAGATCGCCGCCGTATAGCCAGCGGGGCCGGAGCCGATGATGAGAACAGGCGCGTGCTTGGTGATCATGAAAAACCTCTGCGGGGAGCAGCCATGGATTGTGGCATGAACTCTCGTCGATTGTTGCGCGTAATGTAAGTGTTGCCTGCGATGCCAGCAAGGCAAGTTGCCGTTCGTCCCCGGAAAGCTTCGGCGCCGGCGACGGCGACAAGCAACCCGCAGCAAGATGATGCGAAAATCCTCGATCCAGCGGATGGAATAGACAGCAAAGTCGTTTAACTACAAAGTCGCGAAAGATTCTTTCGCGTCACCACGGAAGCCACCATGCCGATCAAGGCCGATCTCGATGCCATCGACTGGAAGATCCTGCGCGAGCTTCAGCAGGACGGACGCATGACCAATGTCGAACTGTCGAGCCGCGTCGGCATTTCGGCGCCGCCGTGCCTGCGCCGCGTCAGGCGGCTGGAAGAGGCCGGCATCATCCGCGGCTACCGTGCCCTGCTCAACGCTCCGGCACTCGGCCTCGACGTCGTCGCCTTCTGCCTGATCGGCCTACATCACCAGGCCGACGCCGAACTCAAGACCTTCGCCGAGCGCACCCGCGGCTGGCCGATCGTGCGCGATGCCTGGATGGTGTCGGGCGAATCCGATTTCCTGCTGCACTGCGTGGCGAGCGATCTCGGCACCTTCCAGACCTTCGTCATCGAGGAACTGGCCTCGGCCCCCAATGTCGATACGGTGCGAACCGCGCTGACCATCCGCCGGGTCAAGGACGAAGGGTTGGTGGCGTTTTCGGCTTGAGACCAGGCAAAGCCCCGGAGAAACAAAACCCGGAAACAAAAAACCCGCCTCGGCGGGCGGATCGTCGGTGGGAATCATCACCGTAGTTGAATTAGTAGCATAGCTGCCGGCACAAAGCAAGAACAAAATGTGGCTATGCGTCAAATAATACAGACTGGCGCTGCCCTCACCTTACCTTCCCCGTGAAGGACGGGGAGAGGGGTCGCCAGCGTTGCGGCTACTTCTCCCCGTTGACAATTGACGGCCTCTACCGGCCTGGCGCAATCACCCTGCGTCGCAGAGGCGCGTTTCGACCAGTTCGCAGAGATGGTGGTAAAGGCACAAATGCCCCTGCTGGATGATCGGCGTCGAGGTCGAGGGTACGTTGAGCAGGATGTCGGAGAGCGGCTTCAGCTTGCCGCCGGTGTCGCCGGTCAGGCTGACCACCGTCATGCCCATCATGCGCGCTTGCTGGGCGGCGGCGAGGATGCTTGGCGAATTGCCGCTGGTCGAGATGGCGATCAGCACGGCGCCTGCCGAACCATGCGCCTCAACCTGGCGCGCAAACACCGTGTCGAAGCCGTAATCATTGCCCCAGGCGGTCAGCACCGCCGCGTTGGCCGGCAGCGCGATGACGTTATAGGCCTTGCGCTCCCTGAGGAAGCGGCCGACCAGCTCGCCGGCGATATGGATGGCGTCGCTGGCCGAGCCGCCATTGCCTGCGATCAGCAGGGCCTTGCCCTGCGAAAGCGCGGCGACGACGGCGCTGACCGCCCGCTCCATCTCGCTGGTCAGGTCGCGCTCGACCATCGCCGAAATCGCGGCCGCCGAGCGGGCCAGGTAATCGTTCAGTTCGGACATGAAACCCTCAGTTCCCGGCGCGCAATCTGCCGATGGTGCCGGTCGTGCTCTTGCCGGCGACGAGATCGACCAGCACGACGCGCCCGCCGGCCTTCTGCACGACATCGGCGCCAACCACCTGATCGACCGTATAGTCGGCGCCCTTGACCAGTATGTCCGGGCTCAGCGCCTCGATCAGTGAAAGCGGCGTATCCTCCTCGAAGATGACGACGGCGTCGACCGAGGCAAGTGCTGCAAGGACGCAGGCCCTGTCATGCTGGTCGTTGACCGGGCGCCCCGGCCCTTTCAGCCGGCGCACCGAGGCATCGCTGTTGAGACCGAGCACCAGCCGGTCGCACTGGCTGCGCGCCGCATGCAACAGGCTGACATGGCCGGCATGCAGGATATCGAAACAGCCATTGGTGAAACCGACGCTCAAGCCCTCGTCCTTCCACGCTGCCACCAGCCGCGCCGCGGCCGCGGCATCGAGGATGGCATCCTTGTGGGCGACCGGACCATGCGAGCGAAACAGCGCACCGGTGAGTTCCTCGATCGTCAGCCGCGCGGTGCCGCGTTTGCCGACGACGACGCCGCCGGCGGCGTTGGCGATCGATCCGGCCAAGACACGATCAGCCCCTGCTGCAAGAGCCAGCGCGAAGGTCGCGATTACCGTGTCGCCGGCGCCCGAAACGTCGAACACTTCGCGCGCCTGCGTGGCGATATGGCGGGCGTCGTCCGCACCGACGACGCTCATGCCCTTTTCGCTGCGCGTCGCGACGACGAAATCGAAACCGTGCGCCGAAATCAGCTGGCGCGCCGCCGCCTCGATCTGGTCATCGGCAAACACTGCGTGGCCGACCGCCTCGCCGAGTTCCTTGCGGTTGGGCGTGATTGCCGTCGCGCCGGCATAACGCGCATAATCCCTACCCTTCGGGTCGACCAGCACCGGCTTGCCCGCTTCCCGGCAGATCGAGATCAGCTCACCGGCGACGCCGTCGAGCAGCACGCCCTTGCCATAGTCGGACAGGATGACGATGTCGGCGCGCACCAGCGCTTCGCGAAAATGCCCGACCAATGTCGCGTGCTCGGCATCGCCCAGCGGCTTGATTTCCTCTTCGTCGAAACGCAGCACCTGCTGGTTGAGCGCGCTGAAGCGGCTTTTGGACGACGTCATGCGATCGGCATCCTGCGACAGCCCGCCGGTGTCGACGCCAAATTCGCCGAGCATGCGCATGAGGTTCTTGCCGGCCTCGTCGGCGCCGATCACCGAGACCGGTATGACGGCAGCGCCGAGCGAAACGATGTTGGCCACGACATTACCGGCGCCCCCCATCGCCAGCGTTTCGCCGCGCCCGTGCAGCACGGGGATCGGCGCTTCCGGCGAAATGCGCTCGATCACGCCGTTGACGAAACGGTCGAGGATGAAATCGCCGACCACCAGCACGGTGGCGCTGCCGAAGCGCGAAATGGCGCGGTGAAGAGGTTCGGGAGAGGGCAGCTTGATCATGTCAATGCGTGGGAGAGCCGATTTTCGGTGACGGGGAATTCGATTGGCAGGGCCGGCCGTTCATGGCGATGCCGATATACCGCAATTTCAGCCGACGCAACGGCAGGCCTTCGACCGATGACGGCGGCGAGGCAATGCGTCAGCTTTTCTGCAACGCGACATGCACGCCCAGTCCGACAAGCACCGCACCGCCGGCCCGCCGCATCAGGCGCTGCGCCCGGCTCGACTGCCGCAGCCTGGCGATCACTGCGCCGGCCAGCACCACGCAAACAATGTCGGCCGACGAGAACATCAAATTGACGATCGTTCCAAGCACGACGAACTGCAGCCACACCGGAAACGCCGCCGAGGCATCGATGAACTGCGGCAGGAACGCCATGAAGAAAATCGCCGTCTTGGGGTTGAGCACCTCGACGGCAACGCTCTCGAAAAAGGCGCGGCGGGCGGATTTCGGCTGAATTCCCGGCAAGACAACGTCGCTTTGCGCCTTGGCGCGAAACAGCGAAACACCGAGCCAGATCAGATACAGCGCACCGACCAGCTTGACCGCCATGTAAAGCACCGGCACGGCATGGAACAGCACCGACAGGCCGACAGCGGCGGCGAAGACATGAACGTAGCCGCCAAGATGGATGCCGAGCGCCGCCATCAGGCCCGACCAGCGGCCGCGCGCCATGGTTTGCGCAGCGGCATAGAGCATGGCGGGGCCGGGGATATAGGCGAAGATCGCCGTGGTGGCGAAAAAGGCGACAAGCAGTTCGGTTGACGGCATTACCTTGCTCCTGTCGCCGATCGGCCGGCACGCCGACTGAAACGTGACCTTTGCGGCGCCACTATGGCGCTCATCCGGCCGCCCCGCCACCTGCTTTGTCGACAGCCCGGCCCGCCTCCCCTATAAGGCCAGAATCCCACAAGGGCTGCAACCGGCACAAGGTACCAGAGGCTTTCATGATCATCGTCACGGGCGGCGCCGGCATGATCGGTTCCAACATCGTCGCCGCGCTCAACGCCGACGGTTTCAGCGACATCCTCGTCGTCGACGACCTCACCGACGGCCACAAGATCGCCAATCTCGCCGACCTCGAGATCGCCGACTATCTCGACAAGGACGACTTTCTGGCGCGGATGGAGGCCGGTGACCTCGGCCGCATCGAGGCGGTTTTCCACCAGGGTGCCTGCTCGACCACCACCGAATGGAACGGCAAGTTCATGATGGAGGTCAACTACACCTATTCGAAGCACCTGCTGCACGCCTGCCTGGCCTTGCGCGTACCCTTCCTCTATGCCTCGTCCGCTTCGGTCTATGGCGGCGGCGCCGAGTTTCGCGAGGAGCCGGAATGCGAGCGGCCGCTGAACGTCTATGCCTATTCGAAAAAGCTGTTCGACGACTATGTCCGCCGCACCGTTTTCGATACCGACCATTCGCCGGTGGCGGGCCTGCGTTATTTCAACGTCTACGGTCCGCGCGAGGCGCATAAGGGCGCCATGGCCTCTGTCGCCTTCCATTTGTTCAACCAGGTCGAACGCGGCGAAAACCCCAAGCTGTTCGGCGCCTATGGCGGTTTCGGGCCCGGCGAGCAGAGCCGCGACTTCATCCATGTCGGCGATGTCGCCGACGTCAATCTGTGGCTGTGGAAACGCGGTTCCAGCGGCATCTTCAACTGCGGTACCGGCAAGGCCCAGCCGTTTCGCGCCATTGCCGAAACGGTGATCGATACGCTCGGCAAGGGCCAGATCGAATTCATCGAGTTTCCCGACCACCTCAAGGGCAGCTACCAGAGCTTTACGCAAGCTGATATGTCCCGCTTGCGCGCAGCCGGTTACAATGGCCAGTTCCGCACAGTGGAAACCGGCGTCAGAGACTATGTCGAATGGCTGAAAGCCCAACGATCCTCGTGATCGGCCCACGCTGGGTGGGCGACATGGTGATGGCGCAGTGCCTGTTCCAGGCGCTGAGGGAGCTTCATCCGAACGCCGCCATCGACGTGCTGGCGCCGGGGTGGGCAGCACCGCTGGTCAAGCGCATGCCCGAAATCCGCCAGCAGATCGACCTGCCGCTGCCATCCGGCGCGTTCGAATTCCGCGTCCGAAGGCGCTTCGGCCGCCTGCTGCGCGGCCGCTACGGCATGGCCTTTGTCCTACCGGGAAGCTGGAAGTCGGCGCTGATCCCGTTCTTTGCCGGCATTCCGCGCCGTGTCGGCCATCTCAAGGAAATGCGCTACGGGCTGCTGACCGACATCGTGCCGTTGCCCGATCGCCTGAAACGGCGCACCGCGCAGGCCTATTTCAGCCTTGCCCGCGGCGGCGCCTTCCAGGCGCCGAAGCTCGCTGTCGATCAAGCCAGCCAGGCGGCACTGCTCAGCCGTTTCGGGCTGACGGCGGGGAAATTCGTGGCACTGATGCCCGGCGCAGAATTCGGCCCGGCCAAGCGCTGGCCGAGCGAACACTATGCCGGCCTTGCCCGCGAGATGATGGCCAAAGGGTTTGGCGTCGCGCTGTTCGGATCGAAGAACGACGCTGAGGTGACGGCTGAAATCGCAGCGCAGGCGCCGGGCGCCTCCGACCTTGCCGGCCAGACGCGGCTGGAGGATGCCATCGACCTGATCGCCGCGGCGAGGCTCGCCGTCTCCAACGACAGCGGGCTGATGCATGTCGCCGCCGCCGTCGGCACGCCGGTCGTCGCCGTCTACGGCTCGACCTCGCCCGACAACACGCCGCCGCTCGCCGAGCACCGCGAACTGGTCTGGCTCGGCCTGTCCTGTTCGCCCTGCCACAAAAAAATCTGCCCGCTCGGTCATCTCAACTGCCTGAAGACGTTGGAGGTCGAACGCGTCGTGGCGGCGGCGGAGCGGCTGCTGGAAATGCCGGCCGCCGCATGAAGGTGCTGATCGTCAAGACGTCGTCGATGGGCGACGTCATCCACACCTTTCCGGCGGTCGAGGACGCGCACCGCGCCCGCCCGGATATTTCCTTCCACTGGTGCGTGGAAGAGGCCTTTGCCGGCATCGTAGCGCTGCATCCAGCCATCCAAACCATCCACAGCGTGGCGATCCGGCGCTGGCGCAGGAAGCTGCTCGAGCCCGGCACATGGCGGGAAGTGGTCGGCCTGCGCAGCGCCTTGCGCGCGTCCCGCTACGACCTCGTCCTCGATGCACAAGGCTTGCTGAAATCGGCGCTGGTGGCGCGGCTGACGGCAGCACCGATCGCCGGCTTCGACCGCTCGAGCGCCCGCGAGCCTTCGGCGAGCCTGTTTTATGGCCATCGCTACGCCGTGCCGCTCGGCCTGCATGCCATCGAGCGCACCAGACGCCTGTTCGGGCTGGCGCTCGGCTACGAGCCGGATTTTTCCCGGCTTGAATCGGGCATCGTGCCGCCAGCCGGAAAATCGACTTTTGTCGGCGAAAAGACAGCCTTCCTGCTGCACGGCACCAGCCGCGAGGACAAGAAATGGCCGGTCGCGGACTGGATCGAAATCGCCAGGCTTCTCGTGGCACGGGAGATGACCCCGGTCACCACCTGGTCGAACGACCGGGAACAGGCGGTTGCCGAAGCGATCGCCCGCGCCGTTTCGCAGACCGTGGTGGTTCCCAGGTCGCCGCTTGCCGAGATCGCCGCCGTCATCGGCGGCTCGACGCTGGTCATCGGCGCCGACACCGGCCTGACCCATCTCGCCAGCGCTGTCGGCGTGCCGACGGTGGCTGTATTCCTGGCGACGGAGCCCGGCCTGACCGGCCCGCGCGGGCCGTTCTCATCGACGCTACTGGCCGCGCCTGGCCGCAGCGTCACGCCGCCGGAGGTGATGACGGAAGCAGAGAGATTGCTGGCGCTTAAATTACAAGGCTCTGCATAGGACCTTTTCAGAATTCGCTCTGGCGAGTCGAATAGCGTGGTTTTCGAGAACCGGAGCGGAGCGTACTTAAAGTACGTGAGCACCGGAAGCGCAGAAAACCGCGCTATTCTACTCGCCAGAGTGGAATTATCAAAAGGTTCTAAATGAATTGCACCTGGACGATCTCGTAGCCCCTGGCGCCGCCCGGTGCATTGACCTCGATGGCGTCGCCGACTTCCTTGCCGATCAGGGCGCGCGCGATCGGCGAGGAGATCGAGATGCGGCCGGACTTCACGTCCGCTTCCTGGTCGCCGACGATCTGGTAGGTCTTTTTCTCCTCGGTATCCTCGTCGACCAGCACCACGGTGGCACCGAACTTGACCTTGTCGCCGCTGAGCTTGGTGACGTCGATCACCTCGGCCCGCGCGATCAGGTCCTCGAGTTCGTTGACCCGGCCCTCATTGAGGCTCTGTGCCTCTTTTGCCGCGTGATATTCGGCATTTTCGGAGAGGTCGCCATGCGAGCGCGCTTCGGAAATCGCCTCGATGATACGCGGCCGCTCCTGTTGCTGGCGCCAGCGCAGTTCCTCCTTCAATGACGCGAACCCCTCGCCTGTCATCGGGACCTTGTTCATAATGCCTGACCTTTCCTGCCGCCGCCCCCGCAATCGGGAGCGACCTTGTCGATGGTACAAAAAGAAAACGGTCCGGCAGCCTCGCTAACGGAACCGTCTCACCACAATCTTTGCAAGATATAGCAATCTTCGCGGGTTTTTCACGTCCAAAAAGTCGGATTTTGAAAAATCATCCACCGATTGCGCGGCTGACCTAACGTCAAGGAGCGCATCACGTGTACCGTGATGCCAAATTCCAGTTCGGAGCAGCATGCGAGCACAGCAAAAAACCGGCTGCGATCGCCGCAGCCGGTATGAGCAGCGTCCGGAGGTCGGATCAGCTCCTCATGAAGTGATCGATCTGCTCCGACAGCATGCCGTATTCGCGGGATCCCTTGCCCGTGCGCTTCTCGATTTCGCGGAGCTGTTCCTGGGCGCCGGCAAGATCGCCGATCTGCAGGTGCGCCTCCCCGAGATATTCGCGCACCAGCGTGTAGTTCGGGTCGATGCGCAGCGCTTCCTCGTAATAGCCGAGGCCGACGGTGACGCGGCCGGAATGGCGGTGCGAATAGCCGAGATAGTTGAGGATGCGCGGGTCCTGCTTGTTGGCGGCGAGGCTGAGCACGGCGATCGCCTCGTCATAGCGTCCATCCATCGCCAGCGCGCGACCGGCATCATAGATGCTGTCGTCATCCAGCATACCTTGCTTCGGCGAGACACATTTCTTCTGCTTCTTGTCCCAGGCCTCCCCCTTCTTGCACTGGCTCTGGCCGCCGCCGCCATTGCCGCCGCCGCCGCCACCACCTCCCCCGCCTTCACCAGCCGAAAACGCCGGAGCCGCAATCAGCGGCAGGGCGGCAATGGCCATGGCGTAAATCAGCAATCGTCTGCGCATTACACTCTCCTTTGAACCTGACAATGCAACACTAACGCCGGCCCAAAGCCGTTTCGTCCCGGAAAATGTCATCCTATCTCAGAACCGCGATCTCTCCCAGCAAGGCCATCTTATTCCGGGAAGAGAGGGCATCATAAATCATGGTTCACGATTAACGCCCACGCGCAAGAGAGCGTGACGAGCGCTGCAAATCCGCTATCATCGGGCCGACCGAGCACGAAGCAGGGAGACGGCCGGTGCAGCAACGCGTTGAACGAGACTGGGAGCTTTCGATCGGTCCCGACACCGTGCGCCTGTTCATCGTGAAGGCGAAGGCGCTCAGCGCCGCCGTCAACGAAGACTATGCCGACGGCGCCGAGCACGAGGTAGAGCTCGACGGCAACGCGCACGACAACCACCATCATGACGGCCTTGCCGAGGAAAGCTCCGAAGATCTCACCGAGGAAGAACTGCGCGAGCTGATCGACGATCTCAATGTCGACGAAGCGGCCGAACTGATTGCGTTGGCCTGGGTTGGCCGCGGCGACTATGACGCGACGGAATGGACGGACGCGCTGACCGCCGCCCGCGAGCGCGCTAACAAGCGCACGGCAAAATATCTGCTCGGCATGCCGCTGCTGGCGGACTGGCTGGAGGAGGGGCTGGAAGCGATCGGCGCGTAACAGCGCGGTTACCGATTGTGATCGCCAGCCCCCTCGCCCAAGGCAACTTCCCTGCATTCTGGCCGTTGCGATACAATGGCGGCGTTTGGCTTTTTCAGATTGGGCAGATTGCTGCTGGCCGTTGCGGCTACGCCGCTGGCGGGACCCGTTTCAGCCAAGGCGCCCGAGCTGCCGCCAACCGCACCGGTTCCGCAACTCAACCAGCAAGTCACTCCGCCAGCACCAACCGAGATCCCGGTCCCCGAAGCACGCCCCGCTCCGGAGGCTGAGCGGCCCAAAAACGGTCAGCCTCAAAACGATCAGCCCCAAAATGGCGAGTTCAGGACCGAGCAGCCGAAGCCGCCGGCGATCGCACCACGGCCGCCTGAAAAGCCGGCGCAGGCCGAGCCGCCGGCAAACCCATTGGTCGCGCCACCAAACCCGGCCGAGGCAGACAAAAAGGCGGAGCAAGAAATCCTTCCCGATCCTCGATCGGTCGCAATTGCCGAGAAAGAAATGCCGGCCGAGGAATTGGCCTGCCGCAGGCGGCTGAAATCGATGGGCGTCGATTTCGAGGAGCGCAAGCCCGAGCATGATACGGCGGTCGGTTGCTCGATCCCCTACCCGATCGTGCTGAGGACGCTCGGCAAATCCATCGCCATTGGCCCGGAGCCCGAGCTCAATTGCCAGATGGCTGAAGCGGCCGCACGCTTTGCTGCTTCGGTCATCCAGCCTGCTGCAAAGGCCGAGTTCGGCATGGATATCAAATCGATCGGCCAGGCCTCCGCCTTCGTCTGCCGGTCGCGCAATGGCGGCGGCAAATTGTCGGAGCACGCCTTCGGCAATGCGCTCGATATCGCCAGCTTCACGCTTTCGGACGGGAAGGAGATCGATGTCGGCCCGGCGCCACCGGAAAAGGACGCGAAATTCCTGGACACAGTGCGCAAGGCAGCCTGCGGACCGTTCAAGACCGTGCTTGGCCCCGGCAGCGACGCCGATCATTCGCAGCATCTCCACTTCGACCTCGAACCGCGCCGCAATGGCGGCACGTTTTGCCAATAACGCCGGGCGCCGATAGCGGGCGCCGCAATTTAGCCGCAGGCGTGAACGGCGCCGCTGATTTTTCCTTTACTCTTCAGGTTTAGAGTCTGTGCCAACTGGGGACAGGAACCCTTCCGATGGCCGGGCTACTTCGCGCTGCGCTTGTCGCTGCGCGGCACACAGGGCGGGCGCGCATGGCCGGCAGGCTTGCCGTCGTGCTTGCCATTGCGGCGGTCTCCGCCTGCAACACCGGCAGCGTGCTGTCGCTGCAGCCGGCCGTCGACGTCGGCAGCCAGACCGCTGCCGTTCCGCCCTATTCCGGCCTGCAAGATTCCGGCCCGCAAGACTCCGGCCCAGAATATTCCGGCATGCAGCGTCTCGTCCCGTCCAACCCCTACATGACGGCCGCCTATCCGCGCATGGATAATCCGATGTCGCCGGCCGAACAGATGCCGGCCGCAGAGATCGATTGCCGCAAGGAGCTGAAACGCCTCGGCGTCGTCTACACCGACGTTGCGCCGATCCATGAAGGCCAATGCGGCATCGATTATCCGGTCAAGGTCTCGGCCATCGGCAGCGTCGCGATGAAGCCGGCCGCGACGCTGACTTGCGACATGGCCGCCAGCTTTGCCGGCTGGACCAGGAATGAACTCGTCCCGTCGGCCCGCTGGCGCTATTTTTCAGGCGTCAAGACCATCCACCAGGGCTCGAGCTATTCCTGCCGCAGGATCGCCGGCGAAGGTGTTTTGTCGGAACACGGCAAGGGCAATGCGCTCGACGTGATGAGCATCGAGCTTAACAATGGCGACGACATCGACGTCCGCAAGCCCGGCCTGTTCGCCTTCCGCACGCGCGGCTTCCTCAACAATGTGCGGGCCGACGGCTGCCAGTATTTCACCACCGTGCTCGGCCCCGGCTACAACTACGACCACCGCAACCATTTCCATTTCGACATCAAGAATCGCAAGAACGGCTACCGCGCCTGCCGCTGACCGTTCCGGTTTTCAGATGAAATGCGACAAGTTATTTCGTGCAACAGCGCCTGGATCAGCCGCGTTGTGTGCCGCCGGTGGAAGCCATGCTGCGCCACCAGGTCCTGGACGTGCCACAAGTTTCTGTCGCGGATTCCGCTTTCCTCGAGCATGCTGACGGTGCGGAACAGATACTGCGCGGACGAACCCCAATGTCCGGCTGCCCGCGCCAGCGTCTGCGTCCAGATCAGCGAGCCGTAGGCAAAGACCCAGAGCGCTTTGGCGCCGGTATTCCAGAAGCAGCTGCTCGACAAGATCATCGAACTCCGCGTCGCTATGCTCGGTCGTCCCCGGCTCGGGGCCGGGATCCGGCTCGACCCGTTCGACCAGCGCGATAAGGTCGGCGGTCAACGCCATGGCAGTGCCGCGCGCCGGTTTACCCTCCATCACGCCCTCATTCGTGCTAGCCGGTTCTACGCCATTTCATGCTAAAATATGAGGATAGACCGGTTGCGCGCCGCTTGCCAAGGATTTCGACGGCCCGACGGGCCTGCCAGTTCGAGCCAATGCATGAGCCAACGAAGCCTTCGACGACGTGCAACGACCTGGCTGGTGGCATGCTGTGCCGCTTATCTTTCGCTCGCCTATTTCGCCGCGCCTGAGTTCTGGACGTTACGGGACCGCAATTTTCGCAATCAGCAATTCGAGATGGTGACGCACACGCCGCAAGGCATTCCGGGCGATCCGATCAATGTCGGCCTTGTCGGCACCAAGAAGGAGCTTGTCCATGCTTTTGCCGTCGCCGGCTGGGATACGGCAGACGCGGTCTCGCTGAAGACGGCGATCGAGATCGGCGAAAGCGTGCTGTTTGACCGCCCCTATCCCGACGCGCCGGTCAGCCGGCTGCTGTTCGAAGGCCGCGCCCAGGACCTAGCCTTCGAAAAGCCGGTCGGCGACAGCGCCGACCGGCGCCACCACGTCCGCTTCTGGCAGACCGCTGCGACCGGAGACGACGGCCGGCCGCTTTGGCTTGGCTCGGCAAGCTTTGACCGCGGCGTCGGCCTCAGCCATGACACCGGCGCGATCACTCATCACATCGGCCCCGACATCGACGCCGAGCGCGATGGGCTGATGCGCGACCTGTCCGCCGCCGGCATGCTGATCTCGACCAGCGACATACCAGGGGTCGGCGCCACAAAGACCGGGCGCAACGGCGAAGGCGATCCCTATTTCACCAACGGCAAGGCCATCATCGGCGTACTGCTGCAACTGCCGTAGGCGCGCAATCGGCCCGTCTGACAGCCATTTCGCCCGATGGGCTCAGGGGACGGTGATCACGATCTTGCCGAACGGTCCGGTCTCCAGACGCTCGAATGCCTGCGGCACCTCGTCGAAGCCAAACACCCTGTCGATCACCGGCCTGATCGCGAGCGTCTCGATCGCCTGGTTCATTCGTTCGAAGGCGCGGCGGTGGCCGATCGATATGCCCTGCACGACGATCCGGTTGCGCAGGAACGGAATGATCGGGAAACTGAGCTCCATGCTGCCGAGAAGGCCGATGAGCGACAGCCTGCCGTCGGCGCCCAGCGCATTGAGCGAGCGCCGCGCATTGTCGCCGCCGACCATCTCCAGCACGTGCCTGACGCCGGCGCCGTCTGTCAGCTCGCGGGCGACCTCGTCCCATGCCGGATGGCTGCGATAATTGATCCCCTTCCAGGCGCCGAGCGCTTCTGCCCGCTCGAGCTTCTCGTCGCTGCTCGAGGTGACGATGGCGCGCAGGCCGAAAGCGGCGGCGAACTGCAGCGCAAACAGCGACACGCCGCCGGTGCCCTGGATGAGAACGGTCTCACCCGGGATAGGCTTGGCCGCCTCGACCAGCGCGAACCACGCCGTCAGCGCCGCGATCGGCAGCGTCGATGCCTCGACATCGCTGAGCGACGGCGGCGCCGCCACGGCGGCATCCTCGTGAAAGAGCACATGCTCGGACAGCATGCCGGGCAGTGACGAACCAAGCGTATGCTTGTGCAGCACCGGCGGGGCGTTGCCGTCCGGCCAGTCGGCGATCACCTGGCCGAGCACCCGCTGCCCGATTCCGAAGCGGCTGACTTCGCTGCCGGTGGCGACAACTTCGCCAACCGCGTCCGATATCGGCACGAACGGCAAGCTGAGGTCCGGTATCAGCACGCCATCGACGATCATCCTGTCCTTGTAATTCAGCGATACCGCTGTGACGCGTACCAGAAGATCATGCGGCCCGGGTCGGGGCAGCTTTCCCTCGGCCGGCTTCAAACTGGACAGGCCGAAACCGGTCATCTGCCAGGATCTGTTTTGGGTGCTCATTGGTTCGCGCTCCGTGGTTGATGGTGGGCGAGACATTTATGCCGTTTCACTATGGAGAAAAGTGCTTCCATGTGGCATATTCTGCGACAGATTAAGGAGCAAAACTCTACAATAGGAGCGCTTCATTGGAATCGGCCAATTTGCAAGGCATCGTCGCATTCGTTCACGCGGTGGAGGCCGGCAGCTTCACCGGCGCCGGCGCGCGGCTGCATGTCACGAAATCGGCGGTCGGCAAGTCGATCGCGCAGCTGGAACAGCGATTGGGCGTTCGCCTGCTCAACCGCACCACCCGCAGCCTGAGCCCGACCAGTGAGGGCCTGAGCTATTACGAAGCCTGCGTCAGGGCACTGGCCGAGATCGAAGCCGCGCAGTCGCTGCTGGCTTCGCGCAAGCAGGTGCCTTCCGGGCGGCTGCGTGTCGACCTGCCTTTGGCCTTCGGCCGGCGGTGCGTCGCCCCGGTTCTGTTCGACATTTCCAAAAAATTCCCGGATCTGACGATGGAAATCTCGTTCAACGACCGGCGCGTCGACCTGATCGAGGAAGGCATCGACCTGGCGGTGCGCATGGGCGACCTCGACGACAGCTTGTCGCTCGCCGCGCGCCGCATCTATGCCCAGCGTTCGGCCATCGTCGCCGCCCCCGCCTATCTCGACGCCCATGGCAGGCCGCACTCGATCGAGGACCTGCCCAGGCACAGCCTCATCGGCTACGGCCGCGACGGCACGGTCCATCCCTGGACCGTCAGGCATGCCGACGGCCGTCTCGAAAAATTCGCGCCCAAGGCGCGGCTGGTGCTCGGCCACGGCGAACCGATGCTCGATGCGGTACTGGCCGGCTGCGGTATCGTCTATCTGCCGACATGGCTGACGGCCGGCAGCATCAGGCGCGGCGAGCTCGAAATGGTTCTGTCGGACTGCCTTGTCGAAAACACCGTGGTGCATGCCATCTGGCCGGTAACACGCAATCTCGCACCAAAGGTGCGCGTCGTCGTCGACGCCCTGATCGAGCATTTTTCCGCGCCGCCCTGGGATGCGGCCTGGGGTGCCGCCTGATTTGCCCCGCTCGCCAAATTTAAAAAGCGCGACCGTCCTATTTTCGAAAACCGCGCGGCAATGCTATGGACCCGGCATGCTTTATGCTGAAATTGCCATCGTGGTCGTCCTCATCTGCGTGAACGGCCTTCTGTCGATGTCCGAGCTCGCCATCGTCTCGTCGCGGCCGGCGCGCCTCAAGACGATGATCGACCGCAACGTCAAGGGTGCCGGCCGGGCTCTGGCGCTCGGCGCCAATCCGGGAAAGTTCCTGTCCTCGGTGCAGATCGGCATCACTTTGGTCGGCGTCTTGTCCGGCGCCTTTTCCGGCGCCACGCTCGGCGAGCGGCTGGCCACCTTCCTGGCATCGGCCGGCGTCCGCGAAAGCCTCGCCGACCCGCTCGGTGTCGGCATTGTCGTCGCCATCATCACCTATGGCTCGTTGATCATCGGCGAACTGGTGCCCAAGCAGATCGCATTACGCGACCCCGAACGGGTCGCCGTCAGGGTCGCTCCGGCAATGACCATCCTCGCCAGCGTTTCGGCACCGCTGGTCTTCCTGCTCGATTTTTCCGGCCGCGCCCTGCTGTGGCTGCTTGGCCAGCACGGCCAGAGCGAGGAGAGGGTCACCGACGAGGAGATCAAGATGCTGGTCGCCGAAGCCGAGCACCACGGCACCATCGAATCCGACGAACGGCGCATGATCGCCGGCGTGATGCGGCTCGGCGACCGCGCCGTGCGCGCGGTGATGACGCCGCGCACCGAGGTCGACTGGATCAATCTGCAATCCGACGAGGCGGCCATCAGAAAGCTGCTGATGGACACCCAGCATTCGCGCCTGCCGGCCGGCGACGGCGGCGTCGACGCCATGATCGGCGTCGTCCAGACCCGCGACGTGCTGGCGGCGATGCTCGGCGGCCGCGCTCTCGACCCGCGCCGGCACGTGCGCACGGCCCCAATCGTGCATGACCAGGCCGATGCGCTGGACGTGCTTGCGACGCTGAAGGAATCCGACGTGCCGATGGCGCTGGTACATGACGAATACGGCCATTTCGAAGGCATCGTCACCCCGGCCGACATACTGGAAGCGATTACCGGCGTCTTCCGTTCGGATCTCGATGCCGGCGAAGAGGAAAACGCCGTCAAGCGCGAGGACGGCTCATGGCTGCTTGCCGGCTACATGCAGGCCGACGAGATGGCGGAGGTCCTCGGCATCGACCTGCCCGAGAACCGCGACTACGAAACCGTCGCCGGCTATGTGCTGTCGCATTTGCATCATCTGCCGGCGACCGGCGAATGCGTCGACGCGCAAGGCTGGCGCTTCGAGGTCGTCGACCTCGACGGCCGCCGCATCGACAAGCTTATCGCCACCCGCCTGCCCGGCGGTCACCGCGAGGTCGTGCGGTAACGAGCGAAGCGACTTATGGGCTATATGCTCTCGGCGACACCGCTCGCACATTCAAAGTTGATTGGGGATATCGCCTTATGGTCGACCAGTTTTTCGCCGACCCGTATCTCGCTGCCGTCTATGATGCCTGGCACCCGAGATCTGCGCGCGACGACTATGATTTCTACCTGCCCCGCATTCTAACAGCAAACGCGGTGCTTGATGTCGGATGTGGAACGGGCACCCTCCTTCACGAGGCACGCCTGGCCGGACATTCAGGGCGGCTCTGCGGCATCGACCCAGCACCCGGCGTGTTGAATCGGGCACGAACGCGCACGGATATCGAATGGGTCCTCGGCGATCTCCAATCGGCCGGCTGGACAGCCGAGTTTGATCTCATTGTGATGACGGGGCACGCATTCCAGGCCCTTGTCAGCGACGAAGATCTGGGGGATTTCATGGCGGCTGCGCGACACGCCCTTGTGCCAGGCGGATGCTTCGCGTTCGAAACGCGGAACCCTTCGGTGCGGGCGTGGGAGCACTGGACACCCGAAAATGCTGTCGTCGTTGAGCTGCCTGACGGGTCTCTGGTGCAGATCACAACAGAGGTGATCATGCCGTTCGATGGCCAGACCGTGACATTCACCCACAGGTTCGGCGGAAAGCATCCGAGCCTTCCGAAAGTTAGTCGCAGCACCTTGCGATTCCTCGACATGGACGCCCTATCGAGCCTGCTGGGGAACGCGGGTCTACGGATCGAACGGCAATTCGGCGGCTTTGACGGCAGCCCAGTTGGCCCTTCGAGCTCCGAGATCATCACGTTCGCGACGAGATGAAAGGAAGCATCCGCTCTCCAGCCCCTGCAAGCAACGACAACTCACGGACCCATTGCGGACGTGGAGCCGTATTTCGCGGCGGCTGCGACGCAGAAATGAGACTGCCGCCGACCGTCAGCCAGGTCAAGCTTGGCAATCGCAGGACTTCGCGATCAATCGATCGCCTCGATGCCTTGCGCCTTCAGCCGTTCGATATGGTCCTTCATCTCTTTCAGCCGCTCGGGCGAGTGGCCCCGCCACTCGGTGACCTCGCTCGTGATCCTGAGCGGCTGGCGGGAGCGATAGGACTGCGTCGGATTGCCGGGAAATTTCTTGTCCGTAAGGTTGGGGTCGTCCGTGATCGGGCCGGTTGGTTCCACGATGTAGATCCTTTCGCGTCCGTCACCGGCGGCCAGTTCTGCACCCCAGATAGCCGCATCCAGAGTGCCGGTCAGATAGACCCAGGTTGCCTGCTTTCGCGCGCCGTAATTGGAGCTGTAGCCGGCTTCGATCAGGTCTCCCGGTTTAAGGTCGGCCCGGGTGCCGTGGTAGAATTGGCGTAGGTTGTCGGAGGCTGTCATCGGCTCGCTACTTATCCTCGCTGTCTCAGGCATCATGGTTTCGTGGCGCGCACTATTTCATGCACGTCATCGATTCAAGCGTCTGGCAGTGCGGTTATCGGACCTCCGCTCTCGGCAGTCCTGATATCTATGTCAGTCATCCCGCCCGATGCACGCTATCGGTCGGCCGCTGGCGTGGTTATTATAGACGCCCTGTACCGTCGCTATGGTGAACAAAATGGATCTGCAAGCCTTCAGGGATTCGATTGCCGAACCACAGCCGCCAGCCGGCTTGAGTCCTGCCCTGCAGGCGCTGTGGTGGGATGCAAAGGGCGATTGGGCTAAGGCGCACGAATGCGCGCAGCAGCGCGACGATACGGCCGGCATGCACGTACATGCCTATCTCCACCGCAAGGAAGGCGACCAGTCGAATGCGGAATATTGGTATCGCCGCAGCAATGCCACGCCGCCTGCCTCAACGCTTGACGAGGAATGGGAGGAGTTGGCGCGTAGACTTTTGCAGCAAAGCTGACATGCTCGGTCACGGCAAAATAGCCGGTCCTGCAAGCACTCGCCGGTGTTTCAGCTGGCGCCCTGTGGCTTGTCCCTGCCGTTCCATTCCGCGTTGCGCGCCCGCGCCTCTTCGGCGATCAGCTTGAACTCCCGCATCTTCGCAGCCTCGATGGCGAATGCGCTACTTGGCAGGACGCCGGGGTCCTCCTGACTGTTCTGAAACTGAAAACGGTCCTCCAGTTCGGCCCATATTCGCTCGGGCGCCGTATCCTTGCTGGCAAGCAGCGCGACGATCAGCGCCAAAGTCTCGCGCTGGGCGTTCAGCCGCCCTTCGATCTCCTCAATCGGCAATTCGGACATGCGGGTCGCTTCCAGTTTCTCGCTCAACGGCAAAATCGCACCCTTGTTCCGACGCCGATGCACTGCTGACTTTATCAAGCTCGGACGGGCCCGACACCATTCACTTTCGGCTGGTGCCGAAACACAACAGAACACATCTCCATCTTGTGGGTTCGGTTAGCTGTCCCGCACCAGATCACAGGCCGTCATTTTCGAGAACGACCATAGGGTGTTACGAGCACTGGAACACTGGAGAAGCCCTGGTGCTGTTTGCAGCCGGCGTCTCGAGCGGACGCTGTGAAACCTTCTGATTTTTAAGCCGTTATCGCCGGATGCCCCAAGCTAAATTCAAGCTGAAATCGGTTGATGGCGCCCAATCGCGCGATGCCGAGAAGTCGCGCCAGACGACTGTCGAGGTCGCGTCCGAGGTCGTCGGCAAGCCCGCGCCGCCGCCGGATGTCACCGAACCCGATCCTAAGCTGACACCTGAAGAGGCCGAGCGGGCGCGCAAGAGATATCTGCTTAAGCGCTTCTGGATCAGCGCCCGCGGTTACTGGAGCGGCAGTGGCGACAGGGTTGCCTGGCCGTTGACGATCGGGCTGTTGGTCCTGATCGTCGCCAATGTCGGCTTCCAGTATGGGATCAATGTCTGGAATCGCGCAATTTTCGACGCCATTGAGCAACGCAATGCCCACGCCGTATATTGGCTGAGCGCCGTATTTCTGCCACTCGTGCTCGGAAGCGCCAGCCTTGTGGTGGCACAAGTCTTCTTTCGCATGAGGATACAGCGCCGCTGGCGTTCCTGGCTCACCACCGCGGTCATCGCGCGTTGGCTGGCAAGCGGCCGCTACTATCAGCTGAACCTTGTCGGCGGCGACCACAGCAACCCCGAAGCCCGCATCGCCGAGGATTTGCGGATTGCCACCGAATCGCCCGTCGATTTCATCGCCGGTGTCATCGTCGCATTTCTGTCGGCCTCGACCTTCATCGTGGTGCTGTGGACGATCGGCGGCGCCCTGACCCTGACGATTGCAGGTTCGACCGTCACCATTCCCGGCTTCCTGGTCATCACCGCAGTGCTCTATGCCGCGATCACGTCCACCTCGATGGCGGTCATCGGCCGCCATTTCGTCCACCTCTCCGGGGAAAAAAATCAGGCGGAAGCCGAGTTCCGCTACTCGCTAACGCGCGTGCGGGAGAACGGCGAGAGTATCGCATTGCTCGGCGGCGAGGAGGAGGAGCGCAGCGGCATGGACAAGACATTCGCCCATGTGCTCAGGCAATGGGCGCTCCTTGCAGGCCAGCACATGCGCACGGCATTGGTGTCCCAAGGGTCGAGCCTGTTTGCGCCTGTCGTGCCGGTCTTGCTTTGCGCTCCGAAGTTCCTCGAAGGCAGCATGACACTTGGGCAGGTCATGCAGGCTGCCTCGGCCTTTGCCATCGTGCAGGGCGCGTTCGGGTGGCTGGTCGACAACTATCCCCGTCTCGCCGATTGGAATGCCTCTGCACGGCGCATCGCCTCGCTGATGATGTCGCTCGACGGGCTCGAGCGGGCGGAACAGAGCAACACGCTGGGGCGCATAAAACGCGGCGAAACCGGCAGCGATGCGATGCTCAGCCTGAACAATCTCTCCGTGTCGCTCGACGACGGCACCGCCGTGGTCAAGGAAACCGAGGTCGTGATCGAACCAGGCGAGCGGGTGCTCGTCGCCGGCGAATCCGGCTCGGGCAAGAGTACACTGGTGCGGGCCATCGCGGGTCTGTGGCCATGGGGTAGCGGCGGCGTCAACATCCGCGCCGACAGACGGTTGTTCATGTTGCCGCAACGGCCTTACATCCCGACCGGGACGCTTCGCCGCGCTGTCGCCTATCCAGGCGCCGCCGACAGCTGGACGCTGGATAAGATCAAGGCTGCGCTCGACAAGGTGGGACTCGACTACCTCAACGACAGGATTGAGGAGGACGCCCCATGGGACCAGACCTTGTCGGGTGGCGAAAAGCAGCGCCTCGCCTTCGCGCGTCTTCTGCTGCACCGCCCCGATATCATCGTGCTGGACGAGGCAACGTCGGCACTCGATGAGAAGAGCCAGGACACCATGATGGAGATGATCATTCGCGAATTGCCGAAGGTCACCATCATAAGCGTAGCGCATCGCGCCGAGCTGGAAGCTTTCCATAGCCGCAAGATCACATTGGAGCGGCACAAGGGCGGCGCAAAACTCGTCAGCGATATCGAACTCGTCCCGCGCAAGGACAGACGGAACTTGCTCATGCGCCTTCTGAGGCAACGGCGCGCCAACGGAAAGCCAGCGTGACCTTGAGCAAAGCGGCGCGGCCCTACCCAAAAAGTGAGGCCGCCGGTCGGACCAGGCGGATCTCCGGTTCGAGTCATTGCCCGCATCTGGTCCTGAAAGCACCAGCCGTGGTACCTTGGTTCCGGGCAGCTGCTGTCGGAACATCGATGGCACGAGCGCATTTCCATGCCCGGTGCAACGCCGAGGCCAGCTGTGAAAAACCCGGGTTGATTTTCAAAAGCCCAGATTGATTTCGAAAGCAAAGGGACCAGCAATGACAATCGCCAAGAACACGATCTGCCTTTGGTACGACAAGGACGCCGAGGCTGCGGCCCGTTTCTATTCCGAGACTTTTCCTGACAGCTCGGTGAAATCCGTCCACCGCGCTCCCAGCGACTACCCGTCCGGTAAGGCAGGCGACGTGCTGACGGTCGAGTTCACGGTCGCCGGCATCCCCTGTCTCGGCCTCAATGGCGGGCCCGCGTTTAAGCACAACGAAGCCTTCTCCTTCCAGATCGCCACCGACGATCAGCAGGAGACCGACCGCTATTGGAACGCCATCGTCGGCAATGGCGGCCAGGAAAGTGCCTGCGGCTGGTGCAAGGACAAATGGGGCATCTCCTGGCAAATCACGCCGCGCGTGCTGACCGAAGCGATGGCCGCCGGCGGCGATGAAGCAAAGCGCGCATTCGAAGCGATGATGGAGATGAAAAAGATCGACGTTGCAGCGATCGAGGCGGCGCGGCGCGGCTGACAGTTCGGGGTTAGCCCGACGCGAAAAGATCAGGGCAGAGCGGCCGGAAATGCTGCCGGCCCACCTCCAGACAGGCGTGCGATGGTGTTGAACTGCGCTGAGTTTTACGACGCCGAACTGCGGCGGCACAACGAGGTATTCAGGGCTGCGGTCAAGGCGGGAACGCGCGATTGCGTGCTCGATATCGGATGCGGTTCGGGACAATCCTCTCGTGATGCCGCCCGTGTCGCGGTGGAAGGGAGCGTGCTCGGCGTGGATGTATCGGCGCAGATGCTCGAGATCGCCCGGAGCCGTAGCGCCGAAGAAGGATTGCGAAACGTCGCCTTTGAGCGCGGCGATGCGCAATTGCTGGTATTTCCGCCTGCCGGCTTCGATCTGTGCATCAGTCGATTTGGCGTGATGTTCTTTGCCGATCCGGCGGCGGCGTTCGCCAATATCGGCCGGGCGATGCGACCAGGGGCACGTCTTGTGTGGATGGTATGGCAATGCCAGGACCGTAATGAGTGGGCAACTGCCATTCAGGGGGCAATTGCGCCGGGGACCGCCATATCGGCGGGCGCCGCCACCCCGTTTTCGCTTGGCGACCCCGCCATCACCGCGGAGATCTTGCGTGCATCCGGTTTTGTTTCGGTCGACTTTGCCGAAGTGCGTGAGCCGGTCTTCTACGGCCAGGACGTCGATGCGGCCTATGACGCTTTGCTTGGCCTGCAACTGGTCAAGGATCCGCTCGCCCGCGCGGATGTGGATGTCGACGCGGCGCTACGGCGGTTGCGCGATCTGCTCGACGCGCACTTGACCGCGGACGGTGTGCTTTTCGACTCGCGCGCCTGGATCATCACCGCAGTTCGGGCGAGCCGACAGTCACCGGGCGATTGACCCGTAGACGATCCTGTTCTCTCGGCCTTCCTGTCAGTCCATTTGCGGCGTGACTTCTGAAAGCAGCCAATCCCTGAAAGCCTTGACCTTGCGCTGACGGATCGCCTCCGGCGGGTAGACGAGATAGAAGCTGGAAGGGGATTTCAGGGCGTGGCCGAAGGGGCGGACAAGCCGCCCGGCGGCGAGGTCGGCCGCAACGAGCATGGTCCGACCCAGCACCACCCCCTCGCCTTGTGCAGCCGACTCCATGGCAAAGGTGGCAGAGTCGAAGGTAATCCCGCTCTGCGGGTCCACGCCCTCGACCCCGGCGCTCGCCAGCCAGGTCGCCCAGTCGATCGGAAAGCTGTCACGGATCAGCGTGTGGTGTCTGAGGTCCTGAGGCGTGCGCAGCGGATGCGCACCCTCAAGAAGCTTTGGGCTGCACACTGGAAACACCTCCTCGCCGGTGAGGAACTCCGACGTGAGCCCCGGATAGTTTCCGCTGCCATAACGGACGGCGACATCGATGCCGTCGCCGAGGAAGTTGGTCAGCTTCCCGCTCGTCGAAACCCGTACATCGATGTCGCCATGCGCACGGTGAAAGCGGTAGAGGCGTGGCACCAGCCATCTCCCCGCGAAGCCATCGGAGGTGCTGACGTTCAGTGTCGAGCTCGAATAGCGGGCCGTTGCCGCAGCAGTGGCGGCGGCCAACTGGTCGAGCACCTCGCGCACCGCCCGCGCATAGGGCTCGCCGACGGCGGTCAGGCTCACCGAACGCGTACCGCGCTCGAACAACTGCACACCGAGCTGATCCTCAAGGTTCTTGATCGCCCGGCTGATCGCACCGTGGGTGACATGAAGTTCCTCTGCCGCCTTGGAGAAACTCAACAGGCGCGCCGCCGCTTCGAAGCTCGGCAAGGTGGTGAGGGGAGGCAGCTTCCGGGGCATGGATCGATACCTATATGTGAGCGATGCTCACACATTGTCGCCGATAAGTCGTTTGTCGTCCAGGCCGGAAGACGGCATGTTTGCTCGCGTATTCAGTCATTCACCGCCGCTGCAAAAGGCGATTTGATGTGACTTATACTCTCGCTGACGAAAGTCGCGGGGCAACTGCTGAAACCAAAACTGCCGCCACTCTGGGAGAGCACCATGAACGCCAAACGAGTTGAACCCATCGTCGACGTCCTGACCGGCATGGCCGGCCGCATCCTCGCCTCGAGCAGCCGGCGCCGGACCGAGCGGCAGATTGCACGCTTCTCGACCCGCCGGCTCGAAGACCTCGGGTTTGCCCGCGACTGGGACGGCTCGGTCTATCGGCCGTCGGACTACCGCTAAGCCTGAATGAAAGCAACAGCGGACAGGCTCTTCGCCAAAAATCGCTGCCGCAAGGAATTAACGGAGAACGGACATGGCCACCATCCACCCATTCCTCTGGTTCAACACCGACGCCAAGGAGGCCCGCGATTTCTACCTCTCGGTCTTCAAGAACAGCAAAGCGCTCCAGACGCTCGAATACACCGACTGGGTGTCCGGAACCAACAAGACGGTCCCGCATGCCACCTTCGATTTCGAGCTCGAGGGTCTGCACCTTACAGCGCTCAATGCCGGGCCGCAGCCGCCTTTCAACGAGCGGCTCTCACTCTACATCGAGACCAGGGACCAGGCCGAGACAGACTACTACTATGAGGCGCTCACCGCCGGCGGCGGCAGGGAACAACCCTGCGGCTGGCTCACCGACAAGTTCGGCGTCTACTGGCAGGTCATCCCGGAAATCCTGCCGCGGCTCAGCGCCGACCCGGACCGCGAAAAGGCCAACCGCGTCCGGCAGGCGATGTACGGGATGCGCAAGATCATCATCGCCGACCTCGAAGCCGCCTACGACGGCAAAGCTTGACCCTCACCGAAATCGCAAACGAATGGAGACCTCCCATGACATCGCTCGTGGACAGGAAAGTCATCGTCATCGGCGGCAGCTCCGGCATCGGTCTCGGCGTCGCGGAAGCTGCTCTCAATTGCGGAGCGAAGGTCGTGATCGTCAGCCGGTCGCCCGCGAAACTGCAGGCGGCCGAACGGACGCTCAATACGGGGCACGTGACCAGCTTGGTTGCCGATATGACCGACGAAGCGGACGTCGCTCGCCTGTTCGAGGAGATCGGTCCCTTCGACCACCTGGTATCGACCGCCGGAACACTGCCGCCCGGCGATCCGATCGGCAGTACCGACATGGAGGCTGTGCGAGGCTTCGTCGACAACAAGCTGATTGGGGCCGTCATGCTCTCCAAGCACGCTGTGCGCACCCTGAAGGCCGGTGGCTCCATGACCTTCACCTCGGGCATCAACAAGGACAAGCCGCCAGTGCCGGGAGGCTCGGTCGTCTCAGCGATTGCCGGCTCATTCAGCTACTTCGCCCGCGCCCTGGCGCTCGAACTGGCCCCGACGCGCGTCAATGTCGTGTCTCCCGGATGGGTCGACACACCGATGTGGGACATTGTTGGAGAAGCCAAATCCAGCTTCTTTGCCGACATGGCTGCCCGGTTGCCGTCGAGAAAAATTCCGACCGCTGCGGACGTCGCCGCCGCCTATGTCTACCTCATGGAAAGCGAGTTCACGACCGGCGAGACAATCCGCATCGATGGCGGCCATAACCTGATCTAGCCGCCATTTGCACGCCGCCTGAATGGGTTGAGTCGGCATGACCCGCTAGTCCGGCGCACTCCTGCCGAAGGCGACGAACGCTGGCGGATCATGCCGGCGTAGCCCAATCGGGGTTTACATCGGCAGCCAGGTCCCTAGTTTTAGCGTTTCGCGCCGCGCACCCGAGTGCGTGGATGATCGAGGACGGGACTGTGAGCTCTGGCCGGCCCCTCGAAACTTTCAAAGGATGGCTATCATGACACAGGCCAAGAATGGCGACACCGTGCGCATCAATTACAATGGCCGCCTGGCTGACGGCACTCAGTTCGATTCTTCCGGCAACGAACCGCTGCAATTCACGTTGGGTGAAGGACAAGTGATCGCCGGTCTCGAAACCCATGTCGAGGGTATGGAGGTGGGCGCGAAAAGCACCGTCACCATTCCCGCCGACGCCGCCTATGGCCCCCACCGCCCCGAAGCGGTGATGACCGTCGACCGCGCCCGCGTGCCAGACAACATCAACGTCGATATCGGCACTCGATTGCAGGTCAGAACCGCAGAGGGGCGCCCGATGCCGGTAACAGTCGTCGGCGTGGACGACACCAGCGTCAAGCTCGACGGCAATCATCCTTTGGCGGGACGGGATCTGGTGTTCGACGTTGAACTGGTCGAGATCGTTCAGGCGGCGTAGGCACGGCAAAGCGCGTAACGGCATGATTTTTCGGGTGACGCATTTCGACCGGCGGTTCCGGCGGTGCGTCACCTGTCGGGGGCAAAGACCGCGACGGCGGAAATCGTGTAGCGTGCAGCAACCCATAGAGACATTCGGCATCTGGAATGTCCAATTCAGCGTCGCAGTCTCGAGGACCTGTGGAAGACCTCGCTTGACAGCCGACTTCTCGTGACTGCAAAGTCTCGTGATGCGGGCGATTGGTTGGAATAGAATTGCGCGTGTCGGGGCAATCGTGCTGATGATCGGCACAAATGTTCCTGGGCCGGCGCGTTCCGACTCGCTCCTTCTCACAAGCCCGTCCCAGCCAGCCAATGTCGGCGATGCGATGCTGGCGGCTGCCAATTATCATGATTCCGGCGACTATGATCGCGACCTTGCCGCTGTGGCGAAGCAGGCAGGCGACTGGGTCGTCAAGCGCGCAATGGAGGTGCCTCGCCCCGCACTGGTGCTCGACATCGACGAGACGGCGTTGGCCAACTGGGAAGTGATCACACGTGACAATTTCGGCCGCCCGATCGGCGGCGCCTGCGACATCGCAATCGACGGCCCCTGTGGCTGGGCCGCCTGGGATCAGCTTGCGAAGGATCCGGCTATCGACCCTGTGCTGGAGGTTTTCCGGCAGGCGCGAACGGCGAAAGTCGCGGTGTTCTTCATCACCGGACGTCCGGAGGACCAACGTCAGGCAACCGAACAGAACCTGCAGTCGGCCGGCTATGCCGGCTATGAGCACCTTTACATGGTCCAGCCTGGGGCCAAATACGGCTCCGCAGCAGATTTCAAGGCACCCATAAGGGCCGAAATCGAAAAGGCCGGCTACACGATAATTGCCAATGTCGGTGACCAGCCATCCGACCTGTTCGGGGGGCATGCCGAGAAGCTGTTCCTGCTGCCTAATCCGTTCTACCGGGTTCGCTGACGGCCTGTACGGCACAAGCCCGGATCCTCGGCTCCTTGCCGACCACCTGCTAAGGTATCAAGACGACCTTGCCGGTTGCGCCGCGCTCCTCCAGCAGGCGGTGTGCGTGGCTGGCCTGGTCGAGTGGGAAGCGGCCACCTTTGGTCACCACAAGCTGACCACCAGCGGCCAGATCGAAAAGTTCCAAAAGGCCGTCACGGAGCCCGTCCGTAGACAGCAACGGAAGCAGGGCAAAACCCCTCAGCGACTGGTTGCGGCCGATCATCGCCTCCATCTCCGGGGCGCCGAGCGCGTATCTGCCAAGGGCGGCAAACACCAGCTCTCCGCAAGGCGCAAGGGCCTCGAGCGCGGCCGCCGTAAGCGGGCCGCCGACGATGTCGTAGATGGTGTCGACGCCAGCGCCACCTGTCGCTGCCCGGACGTGCTCCGGCCAATCCGTGTTGCTGTAGTCGACGGCGGCATCGGCTCCCAGCGACAAAGCAAGGTCGAGCTTGGCCTTGCTGCCGGCTGCCGCGATGACACGGCTCGCGCCGGCGCGCTTGGCAAGCTGGACGAGCAACGAACCGACGCCACCCGCGGCAGCGGCGACCAGCACCGATTTGCCGGCCGGCCGGCTTTGCCGCGATAGATGCAGCGCCGTCAGCCCTTGCACCATCAATGCCGTCGCGTCTTCGAACGAGAGCGCATCCGGCAGCGGCACGGCCAGGCTTGCGTCGATCGTCACATACTCGGCACAGCCGCCAAACGGCTGGCTCGAGGCGAACAACGGCGCAGCGACGCGCATGCCGAGCAAGGAAGCCTCCACCCTATGCCCAAGCGCCTCCACGATCCCGGCGGCTTCGACACCAAGGATCATCGGCAGTTGCGGCGTTACCGCATAGCGATCCGCGCGCATCAGCACTTCGAAGAAATTCACCCCGGCCGCATGAACGCGGACCAGGACCTCGCCGGCTTGCGGCTCAGGCTTCGGCACCGAGACTATCTCGAGAACGTCGGCCTCGCCGAAACGGTTCAGTTGAATAGCTCTCATCCCAGGCACCGATCGTTATTGGCATCGGCCACTGTTTGCCACTATCTGCCTGGCTTCGACTACACACCGATTTGTCCGCTGCTGACCGGGAGGTGACCATGGCCAAGCTGATCAAGAGGCTGCCGATGCTGCCGGCGGAGCGCGCGCTGAAAGTGATTTCGGGCCGCTGGAAGGCCGTCATCCTGTACCATCTCTTCGACAGGCCCCGGCGGCTGTCGGCGCTGCAGGCGCTGATGCCCGGCATTACCCACAAAGTGCTGATCCAGCAGCTTCGCGAAATGGAAGAGCACGGCCTCGTCCGCCGCGAGATCTTTGCCGAGATCCCCTCGCGCGTCGAGTATTCGGCGACGCGGCTCGGCCTCAGCCTCGAGCCGATCCTGCTGGCACTTTGCCAGTGGGGCCAGCATCACGCCGACGAGCTGAATGAGATGGACCGTCTTGCCGATTGCATCATCAGGCCACGGCAAGCGCGGGACGCCCATGCGGTGTGAACAAAAAGGGCGGCGCATGCGCCGCCCCAATGCTTGGGAGAATTAATCCTTGGGAGGACTGTTCGAACCTGCTCAGGCCGCCTTGACTTCCTCGGCGACGGCATCGGCCTGACGCGCCGTGTTCAGCACCCTGGCCCACCATGCAATGTCGTTGACCAGCGCGGTTGCCGCCTGGTTGAGGTGCTCGAACTCGTCGAGCTTCTTGTCACCTTGCTTGACCGCAAGGAAATCAACCCAGGAGATGTGTACGGCGGACTTCACCGGCGCCATCTGCAACTCGACCGCATGCAGCCTCAGCTGCTCGACGGCGCGCGCGCCACCGACGCTGCCATACCCGACGAAGCCGGCCGGCTTCTTGTTCCACTCGTTGGCGGCGTAGTCGATGGCGTTCTTCAGCACGGCCGTCGGGCCATGATTGTATTCGGCGGCGGTGAAGATGAAACCGTCCAATCCGGCGACCTTCTTTTGCCAGCGCTGCGCCACTTCGTTCTGCGACGGCGCCCAGGCGGAGGATGCGACCTCATCGAAGAACGGCAGCGGGAAATCGCGCAGGTCGACGACTTCGACGTCGATATCGGCATGCGACTTGGCGATCCTGGCAATCCATTGGGCCGGCACGTCGGCAAAGCGCGCGGCGCGGGTCGAACCAATGACGATGGCGATTTTGGGTTTTGACATAGGGGGGCTCTCCTTACAGCAATACTGGTATCGTTTAGATACCTGAGCTATATGAGTAACCGGCCGCTCAATGTGCAAGGAGGCACTTTTTTGTTACCAAGGCACCCGTACCGCACCGAGGACTGCCGCGCCGTCTCGGAAATCCTGCAGCGCGTCGGTGACAAATGGACTGTGCTCGTCGTTGGCAAACTCGGCAACGGGCCGCTGCGTTTCAACGAGCTGCGCAGCGCGGTCGGCGGCATTTCGCAAAAGATGCTGACCACCACCTTGCGCGGGCTCGAGCGCGACGGCTTCGTCACCCGCACCGTGTTCCCGACCATCCCGCCGCGGGTCGACTACGAATTGACTGACCTTGGCTACGAGCTGCTGGTGCCGGTCGATGCGCTCGGCGAATGGGCACGCAAGAACACCGAGCGCGTCAAGGCCGCGCGAGAAAAATTCGACGCCATGCACAGCTGAACCCTTGCGCTGTAAGGGTTTGAACCTGTCGCGGATGCTCCGGACGAGCCCTACTGCTGTAATTGCATCTTGCTCTTCGGCAGCTTCTCGATCCGGTTCCATTTCGGGTTGGGACTGACCACCTTGCCGCCAATCGTGCAGGTCGTGGTCGTCTCCTTGCGGCAATTGCTCACCGTCGTGCCGCTGGTGTCGCATTTCGTCGCCGAGCAGATCTCGCACTTGGCCGCCTGCCCGTTGATGGTGCGGTTTTCCGACGTGCAGGTGGCGCCTGGATCGCCTTTTTTGACCTCGGCAAAAGCGCTTGCGGACGACAGGCAGAGCAAGGCTGCAAAGGCACCCGCCAGGGCAGCGTTCAGCATGTGTTGACGCATTGTCTTTCCTCCCAAGATCCCATCGGTCGCGCTGCAGGCGCGCATGCGGGAACCCGTTAGCCAAAGACCACGCGGGATTGCTGTCCGCATCCCCCGCGCGGGAGAGACGGCTATTTAAATCCGTCTTCTGGAATCAGGCCGGGTCAGCCTTCGGCCGGAACCGCCTTCGGCTTGCCTTCGCCGTCCAGCGCCACCATGACGAAGTCGGCATGGGTGACCTTCTCCATCAGGTCGGAGAGATAGCGCTGCGCCCAGGCCTCGACCTTGAGCGTCATCGAGGTGCGGCCGACGCGTTCGACATGCGTATAGATGCACAGCGTGTCGCCGATCTTCATCGGCTTGGCGAAGGACATTTCCTTCACCGCCGCCGTCACCACGCGGCCCTTGGCGCGCTCGGCGGCGCGGATGCCGCAGGCGAGATCCATCTGTGCCATCACCCAGCCGCCAAAAATGTCGCCTGCCGCATTGGCGTCGGAAGGCATGGCCAGCGTCCTGAGCGTCAGATCGCTGATCGGCCGCCCGTCCGCGTAATGCACCATTTGGCCAATCCTCTCGAAGCCGATTGTCCCGATCCCGTATCGTCATGGCACGGACTGGTCAACGCGCCACTGAACAGGTCGCGGCCTGAGGTTCGGCTATCGGTCGACGGTGTTGAAAAGATG
This sequence comes from Mesorhizobium sp. M0208, assembly GCF_040322015.1. Classification (NCBI taxonomy): domain Bacteria; kingdom Pseudomonadati; phylum Pseudomonadota; class Alphaproteobacteria; order Hyphomicrobiales; family Phyllobacteriaceae; genus Mesorhizobium; species Mesorhizobium sp. M0208. Next base: position 196,946 of record NZ_JAMYSP010000005.1, read on the forward strand.
CTGTGCGGAGCTAGACGAGCGCACCAGCAGGATTGCATTCCATGGCCGAGGTAAGAAAGCTTACCAATAGGCGTGCTTCACAAAGCGGGCCAGGGCGTTGGGACGTAGGCGTAGGCGTTGCCCTCGCGAATAACATGACCGATGCCTGGAAAGGGCAGGTGCATGCCTGCGACGAGCAGGCCATCCGCCGACACCATGTCGAGCACCTTCTTGCGTGTGGCGATTGCGGCCTCCTGGTCCACGTCGAAGGCGATTGCCCATTCCGGATGCGCAAATTGCAGCGCGGAGGCGTGGATTACGTCAGTGAAGAGCAGCAGGTTGGCGTCACCAGAGCCAATTCGAAGCGCGAGATGCCCCGGCGTGTGTCCAGGCGCAGGCAACGCCCTGATCCCGGGCGCGATCTCGACTTCGCCTTCGATCTTCCGGACCTTGCCATGGTAAGGCACCAGCGATTTGCGCGCTATTTCGAAGTACGGTTTCATCTGGTCGGGCGCCTTGGACCGGATCCCGTCATCGTGCCAGAAAGCGAATTCCGGCGCGGCAACCACGACCTCCGCTGCCGGGAAGGCGGCCTTGCCTCCAATACCGACAAGGCCGTTGGCATGGTCGGGATGGAGGTGGGTGATGATTACCGTGTCGATTTCTTCCGGCCTGATGCCGGCGGCGGCGAGCGCCTCAGGTATATGTCCCAGTATGGGCCCCATCGCCGATGCCGTGCCGGTATCGATCAGCACCCGTCTGTCGCCTTTGGTGACAAGGTAAGCATTGACCGAGGTCGCCGAGCATGAACCTGTGGGCGGTCGCAAGCGAAGCCGGAGACGCGGCGATAGGCGCAGCGTTGCCCGCAAAGAGGCTGATCGGGGAAAGCAGCAGGGCGCCGGCACTAAAGGTGCCGAGGCCGAAGGTTCGACGGTCGATATTCATGGTCTTGTCCTTCGAATTGCAGATGAAGCTAGTCCCAGGCTACGTCGTCGCTGGCAGGGCGGATGCCGACCGTTGGACTACCCACGGAAAGTGGAAAACCTTCGGGCGGGGTCGGCGCGGTTCATGGCCAACTCCTTGCGACATCAATAATGCGCCTCACAAACTGCGGGAATAGCGATGGGATGCAGTTCACTGCTGCAGATTATGCAGCAGTGAACTTAAGTGGGTAAGGCCGCTGGTTTGGCCCTCCGAACGGCCTCGCTGAGCCCCGGCTTGGCCGCCTACTGGACAGGTTGCCGGGGTTCGAGCGCTCGGCGCAACGTCGGCGCCTCTTGCTCGATATGATCCCACAGCCGGTTCGAGATCGGCCCGTGCGGCCGGTCGCGGCGGCGCGCCACCACCAACTCCTCGGTGCGGCCTGGCAGATGACGGCCGGCAACGGATTGCAGGCGTCCGTCGCGCAGCTCATCCTCGATCAGGAAGCGGGGCATGTGGCCCCACGCGAGGCCCTGCAGGATGATTTCCTTCTTCATCCCCTGGTCGGCCACCATGCATTGAGGCGCACCCTCGATCATGAAGTAGTCTTGTTGCGGTGAATGGCGGGCCGTGTCGCGCATGACACATTGGGTGAACGCGTGCATCTGATCCGGCGTGATGGGGTGCTTGATGCGCTCCGGTAGAAAGCCCGACGCCACTACGGGAACGAATGGCACCTTGCACAGATCGATCCATTCCACCCGCGGATCGCTCTTGTCGATCCAGTGCAGGATCAAATCGGCTTCGTCATCGAAGAGGCGCTCCCACGGGCCGCCCACCGCCTCGAAATGCAGGTGCAGGCGTGTGCCCGGACACTGGGCGAAGAACCGTCCGAGCATGCCCAGTGCCTGCGGGCGCGGGCACAGGTCGCCGATCACCACATGGATCTCGCTTTCTTCGCCCATTGACAGCTGAGCAGCATGAAGCCGCAAGCCCTCGAGCTCGCGCAGCAGCGATTGTGCCCTGCGATGGAACGACAGCCCTGCCTCGGTGGGGCGCACGCGATAGCCGCTGCGATCCAAGAGAACGAGGTCGAGTTGCCGCTCCAGCTTTGCAACGGCTGCGAACACCGCCGGGTGCGAGCGATGCAGCATGGCCGCCGCAGGCTGAAAGCCGCCGCAGCGGACCACGGCATCGAAGCATTGCAGGTCGTGCAGGGTGAATTCGGCCATGTCAGCTTCTATTACAGAGATAGTCCTATCTTTGTAATATCATCAAAAGCGCGCCGCAACTAGGCTTTGCCACATTCAACGCTCCAAGAAGGAAGGTGTATTCACCATGAATGAGCTGGATTTCGTGACCGTCGGCGATGGCACACGCATCGCCTACCGCATCGACGGCGACGCCGGGAACCCCGTGCTGATGCTGTCGAATTCCATCGCCACCACACTGCGGATGTGGGACATGCAGGTCAACGAGCTGTCGAAGCATTTCCGTGTTCTGCGTTATGATTTTCGCGGCCACGGAGGGTCAAGCGTTCCGGCCGGTGCTTATTCGCTCGACCGGCTTGGCCGCGACGTGATCGAGCTGCTCGATGCCTTGGCCATTGAACGCGTACACTTCCTCGGTCTGTCGTTGGGCGGCTTCGTCGGGCAGCGGCTCGGCATCCACGCGCCCGAGCGGATCGAACGCTTGATCCTGAGCAACACCTCGTCCTACCTCGGACCGGCAAAGCAGTTTGACGAGCGGATTGCCGCCGTGCTGCAGGCGCCGGACATGGCGGAAACCGCCGAGATGTTCCTGGGCAACTGGTTCCCTGCGCGTATGCTGGCGGCCAACGAGCCCGTCATCGAGGAATTTCGCGCCATGCTGCTGGCTATCGACCGGCAAGGCTTGGCTGGTCTGTTCGCGGCGGTTCGCGATGCGGACCTTCGCCGAACCGCAGCGCTGATTTCCAGGCCAACGTTGGTGATCGCCGGCCGGCACGACACTGTGACAGCCGCCAGCCATAGCGAGTTGATCGCGGCGACGGTGCCCGGCGCGAAACTGGTTGTCCTGCCCGCGGTCCACTTGTCGAATGTCGAGTACCCCACCGAGTTCATGGAGGCCGTGCTTGGTTTTCTGCGCTGAGATGGAGCACGACAGGGACGCTGAGTGAAACCCCGGTTTGAACATCCCCGCATGGACCGCAACCTATGATGCGCTAGCGCGCAGTGCAGGCTAGACTGGGCAATATCAATAGCGGATGACGGCTGACATGGAACTTGGCTTTCGCCCATTAACGCCCGATCTGTGGCCGGCGCTCGAGGACCTGTTCGGTGACAGCGCCGTCTGCAGTCGCTGTTGGTGTATGTATGGGCGGATCGGTCGTTCTTACCGAAAGAGACCCGGCGAGGAAAACAAGGCAGCGTTCCGGCAAGCCGTCCAGCATGGTCCGCCTCCAGGCATCCTCGCCTTCGACGGCGATACGGCTGTCGGCTGGTGCCGGGTGACGCCGCGAGATGCCCTGCCCTGGCTCGATCGGCTGTGGCAGCTCAAGCGTGTGGATGATGCGCCGGTCTGGTCCTTGTCCTGCCTGTACGTGCGAAAACGATACCGCAGGCGGGGCGTAACATTCCAGCTGATAGCAGAGGCACTGGAACTCGCGAGGCGCGCAAATGCTCCTGCGCTCGAAGCCTATCCTTTCGACGCGAACGTATCGCCGAGTGCTTCCGGCAGCGGATATGCCTCCACCTTCGCGCGCGCCGGGTTCAGGGTCGTCGCTCGCAGGACGCCGGCCCGCCCGATCGTGCGCTATGATTTCAGGTAGATTGCCGATCATCGCCTGTAATGGTTGGACGGCTTGTCGACAAAGCACAGCGAAGGCATGGCCAGCGTCCTGAGTGTCAGATCGCCGATCGGCCGCAGATTCTCGACAACGGATGAACCGAATCGTCTAACCAGGACTGATAGATGAGTAGCTCTCAAATGGATAAGTATGTCTGGGCCTCGGTCTTATATTACACCGTGGCTGCAGTTGGATTTGTGGTTATTTTTGTCTCGATCAATGTGCTTGGAATTTTGTGGGGCCTGCTTGCAATATTCGGGTATTTGGCGCTGGTTACATCTCTCAACATATGGCGACGCAATCGACATCCGCGAAGCGTCTATCAAGTCGAATTGACCAAACGAAGACTGGACGGCTAATCACCGCTGGATGAAAACTCCGAGCATCGCGCCAGTCGCTTTTTTCACATCAGATGCCGGAAGACCCGGCGACGCCGCGCCGCGCGCGAGTCTAGGTTAGAGGCCGAATTCCGGAGCCGCCCAATCCACCATGCAGACCTATGATTTCATCATCGTCGGCTCCGGTTCGGCCGGCTCGGTCCTGGCCGAGAGACTGTCGGCTTCCGGCCGCTTCTCGGTGCTGGTGCTGGAAGCCGGCGGCAGCGACCGCCGCTTCTACGTGCAGATGCCGCTCGGATACGGCAAGACCTTCTTCGACCCGGCGGTCAACTGGAACTACAAGGCCGAGCCGGACCCCGGCCTCGCCGGCAATGTCGACCACTGGCCGCGCGGCAAGCTGCTCGGCGGCTCGAGTTCGATCAACGCCATGGTCTGGATCAGGGGCGCGCGCGAGGATTTCGATGCCTGGCGGGATGCCGGCAATCCCGGCTGGGGCTTCGATGACCTGCTGCCTGCGTTCAAGGCACTGGAGGATAACCAGGCGGGCGCCGACCAATGGCGCGGCGTCGGCGGGCCGCTGCATGTCACCGACTGCTCGACCTCCGTCCATCCGCTCACCAAGCGCTATCTCGCCGCCGCCAACCAGGCCGGCCTGCCGCTCAACCCGGATTTCAACGGCGCCTCGCAGGAAGGCGTCGGCGTCTACCAGATCACCACCAGGAACGGCCGCCGCATGTCGGCGGCGCGCGCCTTCCTGCGCCCGGCGATGAAGCGCAAAAATGTCCGCGTCGAGATCAACGCGCTGGCGACAAAGATCCTGTTCGAAAGCAAGCGTGCCGTCGGTGTCGAGTATCTCCAGAATGGCGCGACGAAAACCGCCCGCGCCGGCCGCGAGATCATCCTGTCGGGCGGCTCGGTCAATTCGCCCCAATTGCTACAGCTTTCAGGCATCGGCCCGTCGGCGCTTCTTGGCGCGCTCGGCATTCCCGTCGTTCACGCCAACGAGAATGTCGGGGCAAACCTGCAGGACCATGTCGGCATCAACTACACGTTCAAGGGCAGGCTGCCGACGCTCAACCAGATCCTGCGCCCGTGGTGGGGCAAGCTGCTGGTCGGCATGCAATACGTGTTTTTGCGGTCGGGCCCGCTGTCGCTGTCGATGAACAATGCCGGCGGCTTCTTTCGCACCGATCCGGCCGCGGCACGGCCCAACATGCAGCTCTATTTCCAGGCGTTTTCGACCGTCATTCCGAAGAGCGGCGAACGCCCGATCCTTACGCCCGATCCATGGCCGGGCTTTTCCATCGGGCTGTCCAATTGCCGTCCATCGAGCCGGGGCGAAATCATGATCCGCTCCGCCAATCCGCGCGATTATCCCAAAATCGTCGCCAATGCCTTTTCGACCGAGGCGGACGTCGCTGAAATGCTGGCGGCGGTGAAATTCGTCAGGAAGATCGCCTCGATGCCGGCGATGGCCGAGATCATCGAGGAAGAGGTTTTGCCCGGTCCCTCGATCACCTCCGACGCGGATCTCATTCAGGATTTCAGGAAGCGCTCGGGCACCGTCTATCACCCGGTCTCGACCTGCCGCATGGGGCCGGACGCGGCGCACGCCGTCGTCGATCCGCGCCTCAAGGTACACGGCATCCAGGCGTTGCGCGTCATCGATGCCTCGATCTTTCCCGACAACATAACCGGCAACACCAACGCCGCCGCGATCATGACCGGATGGAAGGGCGCCGAACTGGTTCTGGAGGATCAGAAATGAAAATCACCGACGTCAAGACCTGGGTGGTCGGCAATCCGCCGCCCGGCATCGGCGGCAAGTATTTCATCTTCGTCAAGCTCACCACCGATGGCGGCATCGTCGGCTATGGCGAAGCTTACAACGCTACCTTCTCGGCCCATGTCACCGCAAAAATGGTCGAGGACATGGCAGAGCGCTATCTCGTCGGCCGCGATCCGCACGACGTCGAAAACTTCTTCCGCCGCGCCTATTCGTCAGGCTTCACCCAGCGCCCCGACGTGTCGGGCATGGGCTGTTTCTCGGCGCTCGAAATCGCCTGCTGGGACATCATCGGCAAGGAGGCCGGCAAGCCGGTCTACAAGCTGCTTGGTGGCCAGGTGCACGAAACGCTGCGTTCCTATACCTACCTCTACCCGCACAGCGGCAGCGTCCACTCCGAGGACGCCCGCGGCAAGAACGTCTACAACGACCCCGATCTGGCCGCCGCCTGCGCGCTCGAATATGTCGAGCAGGGTTTTAACGCGGTCAAGCTCGACCCGGCCGGCCCCTACACCGCCTTCGACGGCCACCAGCCGCGCCTCGTCGACATCGACCTCTCCGCCCGGATGGTCAAGGCGATCCGCGAGGCGGTCGGCACCCGCGCCGATATCCTGTTCGGCACGCACGGCCAGTTCACAGCTTCGGGGGCGCTGCGCATGGCCCGCGCCATCGAGCCTTATGACCCGCTGTGGTTCGAGGAGCCGGTGCCGCCCGACATGCCCGAGGTGATGGCGCAGGTCGCCCGTGCGACCTCGATCCCGATAGCCACCGGCGAGCGGCTGACGACCAAGTTCGAATTCGCGCGTGTGATCGAGAACCGCGCGGCGACCATTCTGCAGCCGGACCTTGGCCGCTCCGGCGGCATTCTCGAAACCAAGAAGATCGCCGCCATGGCCGAAGCCTATCACATCCAGATCGCGCCGCACTGCTATTGCGGGCCGATCGTCGGCGCCGCCAACATCCAGCTCGCGGTGACGCTGCCCAACTTCCTCATTCTGGAATCGCTGAAGCAGTGGGGCGGATTTCACGAGAAGCTGCTCAAGAAGAAGATCGAATGGCAGGACGGCAATGTCATCCCGTCGAAGGAGCCCGGCCTCGGCGTCGAACTCGATGAAGCCGTTTGCGAAGCGCATCCCTGGACCGGCAAGGACCTGCATTTGCAGATGATGCAGACACCGCTGATGCCGTGAGCGCCAGCCTGATCCGCAACGGCTTTGCCGTCACCGTCTACGACCGCGGCCCGGCGCCTGGTTCCTCGGCACAGAGGATTTGACGGGTCGCTTGCGTTGACGGAACCGCATGCCTTGGTGATTAGCGCAAACGCCCATCGCTTCGTCATCCTGGGGCGGAGCAAGGAGCGAAGCGACGCGGCGCAGACCCCGGGATCCATGCCGCGACTTCAGAGCGCTGCTGCGGTGCAAAATTCTGCTCCGCTGCACTCTTTGATCAAGGTTACGGCATGGATCCCAGGGTCTCCGCGACGGAGCTTCGCTCCTGCTTCGCCCTGGGATGACGAAGTTGGGGGGGATTCGGCCAATCTCCAGGGTTTGCGATTTACCACCGACAGGAACGACCGACGTTCGCTGCCGATGGGCCGCCACCTGCCAAAATCACTGTTTCAAGGAATTGGTCGACCATGATCGTCAGGCTTCTGGAAGATGCGATCGGAACCGATCTTCGCGCGCCTGGTTTCCCGGCCAAGCTCGAGGCCTGACATCAGGCAATTGTCACGCGATTTCAGCACATTGGCCGGATCGCTGGAATCACCGCCGAAAGAACTTGAATCAACCCCTCAATGCCTTGATTCAATATCTCAGCGTCAAGGCGCCGGGTAGGATCTCGAAGGTCGCCGGTATGCGACCCGGCGATTCGCCGTCTATGTCGATCAGCGCGGCGTTCTTTTGCACATCGCCGAGCGGCTCGACAACCACTTTCTTGCCGCGCAGGATGGTGATCGCCGGATGGTTGCGGTGCCGCCCGCCATAGAGCAGGCGGATGTCCCAGATCAGCTTCAGCTTGCCGGCGGCGCGCAGAATGACGATGTCAAACTCGCCGTCGTTAAGCTCGGCATCGGGCGCGATCATCATGCCGCCGCCGAAGAATTTGCCGTTGGCCACCGCCACCAGTGCCATGCGCGCCTCGACCGGGGCACCGTCGTCGATGGTGATCGCAACGTCCTGGAAGCGGTAGCGGAGGAACTCCCAGACCGTGCGCCAATAGAACAACGCCTTGGCCGAAACCTTGCCCTTGCGCTTGTCGGCGTTGACGGCACGGTCGGTGACGCCGGAGAGCCCGAGGCTGGCGATGTTGATGAAATGGCGGCTGGCCAGCGCGCCGTGGTCGTCGACATAGCTGATGCACCCGGCATCGACCTTGCGCCCTTTGGCCTCGGCAATCCGCTTCAGTGTCAGGTCGACATTGTTCGACAGGCCGAGCCCGCGCGCGAAGTCGATGCCGGCGCCGCACGGCAGCAGCCCAAGCTCGGCCGTCCGGCCGCTTTCTCGGAAAGCTTTCAGCAGCCCGTCGGCGACCTCGCTGGCGGTGCCGTCGCCGCCGGCCGCGATCACCAACTCGAAGCCGATGGCGGCAAGGTCGAGCGCCAGCCGTTCGGCATCGCCCTCGGCCTGCGTTTCACGCAGCTCGAAATCGCCGAAATGTCTTTTCAGCGACGCCGCAACCTCGGGCCAATGCCGCTTGAGCCTGCCGCCGCCGGCGATCGGATTGAGAACCACCGCGACCTTCAAGCCCGCCTCCCCAAGGCCATCGAACACGCCTTCCAATCATTTGCCGGCATTGAAGCCCCCGCCGGCCCGCGGGGCAAGATCGAATGTCCGACAATGCGGTTTTGGCCTCGAGGCGGCAAATCCCGGCCGGCGGCGGCAGAGATCGGAAAGTCCCTGTTTTGGCAGGGTCAGTCCCCGATAATCCCGCTATCCACAGGCACGCGGCAGTTCCGCCAAACACTTATCCGACATACATTAAACCCATCTCAGGCGGCTACCGATCGCCACGCCGAAAGGCACAGCGGAACGGCGGATTTCCTGAGGCCCGTACGGCCCTGAACGAGAACAGGCTTGCCTGTTGGAGGGATGGAAGCCGAGACCTACGGGGCCGCGGAAAGCGTGCGAACGCCGACGGCGGACCGATGCTGCCATGAAGGACGGCAAAAACCTTCGATGGCGCGCCGGGCAAAGCTCGCAAGAGTGGAGACCGGCGTGGTCCGGAACGGACGCTACCCTCGGGTGGCGACTGGCAGGACCGTCAAAATCAAGGCCGGCATGGCGCGACACCTTTCGGGAGTTGCTGCCGCGACCGTGTCCTGATCTGACAGGGAGGCGCTGGGAGAAATCCCGGCGCCGACTGTCCTTGTGGCCCCGCCGGACGACTTTGCCGGCGACGCTTCACCCTGCGCCAAAATCAGCTACTATCCACTTGCCGTGGGAGGCCGGTTAAAAGGGCTGACGGCAGGGGGACATTTCATGACGCTCATCCAGAAGCTTGCTGTTGCCTATGCTTTCCTGTTCTTCGGCGTTGTTGCCATCGGCTATGTGCCGGCCTTCAACGATGCCGGCGGCAATCTGTTCGGCCTGTTCTCGCTGCAATGGTATGATGATTTGCTGCACGCCTTCTCCGGCGTCTGGGCGCTGGCGGCCGCCTTCATCTCGCACCGCCAGGCGGTGTTCTATTTCAAGCTGTTCGGCTCGGTCTATCTGTTCGACGGCGTGCTCGGCCTGGTCACTGGTTCCGGCTGCCTCGATGGCGGCATTTTCATCAACGGCTTCCGCTCCCTGAACGACATCGAATTCCCGGCCCGCTTCTTCGCCAACCTGCCGCACATCGTCATCGGCGGCTTCGCCGTCTATGTCGGGTTCTGGCTGTCGAAACGTGTGTACGACCATTTCGCCACGGCCTGACCGGCCATGTTCCTGTTCCGCTGGCTGAAGCGCATCATCAAGGCGATCCTCTGGCTCGTCGTCATTGTCGTGTTGATCCCGATCGCCGGGCTGGCCTACGGCTTTCTCACGACGCCGTCGCTGGACACAACGCCTTTGCCGGGCGTCGCTGAGGGTGCCCCGCCGAAGGCGCTGGCCGACAAGATCCGTGCCGAAATCCCCGGCTACCAGCGGCCGGAGGAATCGACCTTTCTTGCTTATCCGGAATGGGCCATCGTCTACGCCGCCCGCGAATATGCCGGCTTCGTCGACAAGAACCAGCCGAGCGGTTTTCCCTATCTCTCCTATATCGGCCGCTTCTGGCAGGACTATGCGATGGTCATCCGCGCCAGCTCCGCCTACAGGTTCAACCTCGACAATCACCAGATGCTGGTGATCATCGGCACCAGCCACACGATCGAGCACGCCATCCAGTGGGCCTATGAAAATACGGTCGGCCGCGTCACCGAAGCGACAGCCGGCAAGCGCACCGCCGTCGACATCTACCAGGCCAAGGTGGCGGCGGAGTATGCCGGTTTTCTCGACCAGGTGCCGTGGTACCAGTTTCCCTATGCCGAAAAGCGTGCCGGCCTGTTCGCCGTCCAGCCGGCAGCGGACGACAGCGCTGTCCGTACCAGCGAACGCAAGCTCGCCTTCGGCTTCGCCGACACCATCAAGCAAGGCTACGCCGATCTGATCAAGTCGGCGCTCGCCGCCACCACCGATCCGGCCTTGCTCGACATTCACGTCTGGGCCAAGGGTCCGGTCAGCGAGGTGACGCGCAACGAGCCCGACACTTTGCTGGAGCGCGATCTCGGCGCCGACGGCACGGTCTTCGTCACCAGGCGCTATCAGGTGTTCACCGACATGATTCCGCGCCTGATCGGCAAGGGCATCTCCTTCGTCGAGATCGGCGGCAATGACGAGATCATGGTCACCATGCTTTCCAACGACGAAATCAAGGTTCCCGAAGATGCACGCACCTTGTTCAGCTACCCGCTTCCGGCGGAACCTTCGACGCGACGCACCGGCCTGACCGTCGCCGTGCGCAAGCTGCACATCGTGCTGCCAGCGCTGATGACGGCAGGCGCCAGGCTCGAGCATGTCTACGATTACTGAGGCCTTTCGGTCACAGCCGGCCTCGGCAAAACGTTGCGTGATGCTCCGCCACGCTCATTCCACAATCGCGGCCAAATCCCGCCTTGTTCCGCAACGATTGATGATGCCGTAGACACGTTGTCTTGCGCACATGTGCAGGCAACTCGGAGGCACAAGACCGTGATCAAGACCGCCCTTGTCGCCATGACCATCGTCGGCTGCGACTGCGACGCCAGGCTTTGCGAATATATCGGCGAGACGCCCGCCAAATGGTCGACCATCGCCGAATGCGAAGCGGCGATGAAAAGCCAGATGCTGCACGAGCGCAATTTCGACTATCCGCTGGTCTCCGGCATCTGCCGGACACAGAACTCGTCTTCGTCATCGCAACTCGCTGCGACCGCTTCCGAGCCTGAATTGACGACGGCCAGTACGGCCGCGACAGACCCGCTGCCACCGGAACTGAGCCATCGGCCCAGTGCTGCGGTCGGAACGCAGGCAACGGCGACGGAAACGGAAGCCGTCCGGCCGGTCGCCTATGAAGCGGCGGTCGATGGCGGCCGCGCCGTGCTCTACCGCACGAAGGCCGGCTACGCCGTGGTCAAGACCGATCTCGGCCGCGCCGCATCGGCAACGATCGGCATCGCCAGGCGTTCGGCGAACTGGCTGGCGGCGAAGCTGCCTGACGGTCTGTAGCCGCCGCTTCAGGCCGTGCCGATCAATGCCTTGACGGCGCGATAAAAAATCGACGAAAACAACTCGCCCGGATCGTATTGCAGCTTCTTCGCCAGGAAGGACGGCAGTTCCGGATAGGAGGCAAGCAGTTCCTTGCCTGTGTAGTGGAGCTGGTAGGGCAGGAAAAAACGCCCGCCATGCTTGATCGTCACGTCGATCAGCGCCCTTGTCAGCGCCCGCATCCTGGCATTGCCGTCGGCGTCTGTCGGCTGATTGATGTAGAGCACCAGCGAATAGGCCGGCTCCGGCGCATAATTCAGCGCCACATCCTCCTTGTGGACGATGCGTACCGACGCGTTGAGCACCGGCAGGGTCTGGTTGCGCAGGATCTCGCGCGCTTCCGCGATGAACGGGTTATAGGCCGCCCGCGGGATGAAATACTCGTGCAGGATGTCGGTCTCATCGAGCAGATCGTTGAACAGATAGGGCACTGAATCGTGCATCGGATTGTTGCGCGTGACGAGGCAGGCCTCGCCCTCGGCCATTGCCGTCGTCCGCGCCACCGTGCAGCTCTCGAATTGCGGCTCCAGCGTCTTTTCGGTGAACCATTTCAGCTCCTGGAACAGGCTGCCCCATTTCGCCAGGTTGATGATCACCCGCTTGAGCCCGACCGAACCCGGTTCACCGATTGCCGGCTGGTCGGCCGGCGGCTGGTCGGCCACCTTGTCATAGCGGTAGACGATCATATCCTCGAGGAAATTGCCCGGCGCAGTCGACAGATGCCCATAAAACAGACCGATCGCCCTGTTTGGCTCCAGAACCTCGGCGAAGAACGTCGGGAAATCGTCCGATCTGATGATCTCGCGCGAGGTCCGGTAGACGGCGTTGTCGACGATGTCGAGTGTCGCCTCCAGCACCACGCCGAACAGGCCGTAGCCGCCGACGACGTGGCGGAACAGCTCGGTATTTTCGGCCGGTGAGCAGGTCGTCACCGAACCGTCGGCCAGCATCACCCGCATCGATCGGATCGAGTCGGCGACCGAGCCGGCCTGGTGGTCCATGCCATGCGCGTTGACCGACAGCGAGCCGCCGACCGAAAAGATGTCGGTCGACTGCATCGCCTTTACCGCGAAGCGCGGGTGCAAAAGGTTCTGAATGTCGTGCCAGCGCGCGCCCGGCTGCAAGGTGATCGTCTTCGCCGTCGGGTCGACACTGACCTTGTTGAATTTGCGCATGTCGAGGACCAGCGCGTTATCGTCGAAGGCGTGGCCGCCCATCGAATGGCGCACCGCCGCGACCGAGACCTTCAGGCTATTGGCGCGGGCAAAGGCCAGCGCGCTCGCGATGTGGTCTTCCTCGCTGACTTCGATAACGCCGTAGACCGGTGTCATCGACAAGCCGCTGGCATCGTTGATGTCGCCGCCCTTGGTCAGCCATGGCAGCGCCGGATCGTAGGCTGGCGGGCCCCCCAGCGGCTTCTGCGCCAGGTCGATCCCGTCAATGTCGGCGATGCGCCCGGAATGCTTCTGCCCCGACGGACCGCGCGCCAGGCGCGCCACGGTCGTCCCGCCCCAGAGCATCGCGCCGCCGACCACCGCCGCACCCAGCAGCAGCCGCCGCGACAGGCGAAACCCCTTGCGTTCCTCGACCATGACACCCCTCGCTGCCTCAGGGATAGCGCGGGTTTCCGGCAAAAACCAGAGCCGGAGTGCGTAGCAGAACTAGCGGCAGTTGCGGCAGTTGCGGCATCAGCATCAGGAGCATTTTCTTATGGTTGCAATTAAGGTATGTTTCGCGCTATGATTGAAGATCCGAACGGATCCATGATGATGCTGACCATTGTATGGGCGCCCATTCCATGAAGCTCGTGTCCCGCGCGATACTGTCCCTGATGCTAGAGCTTGCTCCGATATGCGCCGAGGCTCACGACTCCAGTCAGGGCGACGACAGCGTCGTCGCAGTCGCGCCTGACGATCCGGATATGGCGGCGGCGACTGCACAGGCACGTGCCACCCTGGACGCATTCCTGGCATTATCCCAGACACCGCCACCTGGAACGGACACATTCAAACTGAAGGTGATGATCAAGGACGGACATGTGACCGAACACTTCTGGGTCATCCCGTTCCAGCGGAACGAAACCGGATTCGTGGGGATATTGGCGAATGAGCCACATAGTGTCCACAACGTCGTGGCTGGCCAGTATGTAGAATTCAACCGAGACGATATTTCCGACTGGGGATATACCAAAAACGGTCACCAGGTTGGCAGTTTCACCGTCTGTGTGATGTTCAAGTCGATGCCGAAGGAAGAAGTCGACTACATGCGTAGCCAACGCGGCTTCGATTGCTGACCGCCCAGCCGGACTACCCCGCCTCCTCGTCCCGCGCCCCGATTTTGCGCACCAGTGCCGCCGTCGCCAGCATCGCCCCCATGTCTGCGATCATCGGCGCGGCATGCTTGGTGTAGTCCAGGCGCGTGGAGATATCCGGGAGCTCGAAGAAATTCCTTTCCTGCGGCAGCAGGAGGAAGCCGTCGCTGCCGTTGAGCGCGACGCGTGCCGGATCGTTCGGCCGGGTCTCGCCGAGCCATTGCAGCGCCTGCGCCAGCCGGCCCGTCACCAGCGGCCGCGCCGCCTCGATATTGTCGGTGCGGAACTCATAGGCGGCATCGAGCTCCGGCACGCCGCTGGACAATTCCTGCATCTTGCTGCCGAAGATGCCGCGGAGGAAGCCGACGACCTTGTTGGTCCGGCGCGCGGCCACCAATGTGCCGGGGAACGGCACGATCGTCTCGAAGGCGACGATCACGCCCTTGAACACTGCCGTCGTGCTCTTGCCCGTCCCTTCCCGTAGATCTGCTTCGTACAGCTCGAATGGAAACCCTTCATAGCGGCCGGAGAAAACATCGTCGAAAGACTGTCGGTTGAACGAACCAACCGTCTCACGCGGCAGTCGGTCGAACGAATTCGGCTTGACGTTGTGGCGATACCGCATGTCCTCGATGAAACCGAAGATGATCGGCAACAGCGTGCTGCGAAACGACTGCTGCAATTTGCTCGCTGGCTTGATCGCCCGGAAATAGAGCAAGATCGCTGCCAGGAGTCCGCCGACATAGAGGAACACATGCGGGGTCGAGACCCACTGCTCGTTCGGGTCGGCAACCCCGTTGAAGAGCCAGGCCACAAACACCACGAACGCCAGCACCAGCCCGATGAACAGTGGGACCCGCCAGCGCGTCCGGCGATGGGCCGAAGCTCTTTCGGCCTCATAGGCCTCGATGTTCTTCCTGAGGCCGGCGATCACCGCTTCGCTCGGCATGAAATCCGCAGTTTCCATCACCCACCGCCGCCACAAGCCTGCCCGCGCTGGGCATGATAGCCGGTTTGGTGGACCGCGTCAGCGCAGCCGTCAGCGCCCGGCACTGAAGATCGCATCGAGGCGGGCCAGAACCCTTTGCCTTGATTTTCCCTTCAACATTTCAACCGGCACCAGCCGCTCGTGATCGCCGGCGCGCAGCCGCATGAAGGCATGCAGCCGGTAGGCGGCAATGGCGCCGCGCGTGCCGGGATCGGCGCTGATGTCGACGACGAAAATGGCACCGATGCGGCCAGGCCAAGGCTGGCGCGCGAAGGCGGTGCCGAAGAAATCGCCGAGTCCATAGGCGACGAGCGTCTTGCCGATCCGCTCGATCGGCTGCACGACATGGGCATGATGCCCGGCGATCAGGCAGACGCCATGTTCGGCCAGAAGCCGCGCCAGTGCCCGCGTCCTCGCACGTGGAAAATGCCGGAATTCCCAATCCCAATGCGGCACCGCGCAGAGGAGGTCGACACCCGAAGCGGCATCGCGCGGCCATTGCGCCGGATCGCCTTGCATCGAGACACGGCCCGCGAACTGAGCCGCGTCGGCATTGCGCCACAAGGTAAAGGCGGCAAGGCCTATGGTCAGCGAACCAACCGCAAACCGCTCGACCGGAGCCGCAGTGCCGATCGTGCGGATGCCTAATTGCTCCAGCACGGCGACCGTCTCGTCGAAGCCGGCGATGCCCTGGTCGAGCACATGGTTGTTGGCCAGCGACAGCACCAGTTTTTCGCGCGAAATGCCGGCAGCGGCCAGCGCCTCGGCAAGGAACCGCTCGTTCATCGCGTGGTGCGTGCCAAACCTCGTACCCAAAACAGCGCTCGGCCGTTCCACCACCGGGCTTTCGCAATTGCCGACCACGAGATCGGCCGAGGCAAGCAGTGCCGCAATCGCCGGATCGCAGTCCGGCGCGCTGCGATTGGCCACCGCCGAGATATCGCCGACGAAAGCCAGCCGCACCGTCCGCGCCGGCGGCGGGTCGAGCAGGGCTGCGTCCGCCGGAGCAAAGCCGCGCGCGTCGCCATTGAGCGAAGG
Source organism: Mesorhizobium sp. M0208 (assembly GCF_040322015.1). Classification (NCBI taxonomy): domain Bacteria; kingdom Pseudomonadati; phylum Pseudomonadota; class Alphaproteobacteria; order Hyphomicrobiales; family Phyllobacteriaceae; genus Mesorhizobium; species Mesorhizobium sp. M0208. The sequence continues at coordinate 212,899 of NZ_JAMYSP010000005.1, forward strand.
CCGGAGGAAGCGTGGCAGCCAGGACAGTTTGTAGGAAAGCGGATAATTCGACACGCGACGGCCCAATGGTTTGCCTTGTGTAGCCCGCCAGCCGGATTGATTGAAGCGCTGACTGTTATCGTTGAACCACAGGGCTACAGGCGCGCGAACCAAATGCGTGTATGATCCACTGCGGAGCGACAAAAGGGGTGATCACGATGACGCGTTTTTCCAGGCTGATGGCATGCGCCATCGTTCTTTTCCTGCCGCTGTCTTCGGCCGGCGGCGCTGTGCCGGATACCGCGGCCCTGTTCGAGGCAAAAACCGTGGCCGAGCGTAACGGCGCTCTTGCCGCTCTTGAAACCGCCGCGCCAGGCGATCCGGCAGCCGCCTACGCCGCCGGCGCCGGCGAATTCTTCACCGCGCTGGAGATCCTGGCCGGCGGCCTGCATCGCCACGGTTTCGAAAGCCCGCAATCCTTCATGCTGCCGCTGATGCGGCTGCCGGTGCCGGACAATGCCAATCCCGAGCCACTGACCTACGAACAATTCCGCGCCATTCTCGTCGCCTTCCGCGATCGGTTGGAGAAATCCGCAGCCACGCTGGGTTCGGTGCCCGCCGATGCGGACATCGGCACGGTCATCGACCTCACCCGCCTCGGCATCGATCTCAACGAGGATGGCCAGATCGCGCCGGACGAAAGTGCCGCCGCGATCATGGCGTTTCTGTCACGCGGCGGCGGTGTGCCAGACGCGGCCGCACCCGCCCTCACCTTCCGCTTCGACCGCGCCGACGGTTATTGGCTGCAGGGCTATGCCGAGTTCCTGATGGCGCAGGCAGACTTCTGGCTGGCGCATGATTTCAAAAACACATTCGACGGCTCCTTCCACATGCTGTTCCCGCGCGCAAAACTGCCGCTGCAGGATACGCTCGTGCCGCTGGACGCTGGCATGAATGGCGGCATCCTGACGTCCGAATGGCGCCTCGCCGACTTCATCTCCCTGGTGCATCTCATCAACTGGCAAGTGGTCGAGCCTGAGCGCCGGCAAGCGGCGCGCCGCCATCTGATGGAGATGATCCGACTGTCGCGCGAAGACTGGAAAGCCATCCGCGCCGAAACCGACAATGACCGCGAATGGCTGCCCGGGCCGCAGCAGAAAGGCGCCAGCCCGCTGACGGGCCTTGAAGTCGGCGAGGAGCAGGTGCAGGCCTGGCTCGCCGCCCTTGATATGGCCGAGGATCTTCTGGAAGGCCGCACCTTGCTGCCGCATTTCCGCATCGCCGACAAAGGCATCAACATGAAGCGCTTCTTTGATGAGCCAAAAACCTTCGACCTGGTGCTGTCGATCACCGGGCCGGCCATCGCGCCCTATCTCGAACGCGGCAAGATTCTCACAAGCGAGGAGTTCAACCAGATCCAGCGCCAGTTCGGCGGCGCCGGGTTTCTGACGTTCGCGCTTTGGTTTAACTGAGGACGAAACCTGGAGGGTGCTCCTGACAGCCTGCTGTCAGCAGCCAAATTGCGCCTCGCGCTACCCGCCACTCCGCTCTTTCCATTTTGGCCGATACCTCCCATATTCGGGCCATGGCCAGACTCTCCGACAAGAAAACGCCGCCGCCGGCGAATGACGAGCGCGCTTCGCCGCCCAAGCGGCGCAGTCCGCTGACCGATTTCCTCGATGCCTCGGAGCCCCTGTACAAGGGCGGCTTTGCCGAGGCGCCGCAGGCCGAGTTCACCGGCGCGCCGCTGACCGGCTCGATTGCCGACTGGGCCGAGCAGATCGAGCGGGAAGCCGAGAAGGAAGGGCGTCAAATCTCCCCCATCGAGGGGGAGATGTCGCCGAAGGCGACAGAGGAGGTCGGCAAAGGAAGCGCTCGGCATGAAGGGTCGCAGAGCACTGCCGCACCGACTCCACCCGGCGGCTCCGCCGCCACCCTCCCCTCGAGGGGGAGGGAAGGCGCCAAGTCTGCCAAGAAGATCCCGGAGCGCTCCTCTTCCCCCGGCCGTACTGCACGCGGCACCTCGATGGGCGGCGCGGCTTCGGCGCGGGAGCGCACTGCGGCCGGTCTCAATCCTGTCGCCGGCCTCGACATTTCGCTGGAGGACGCCGAGACCATGGCCTCGGGCGGCGTCACCGCCACCGTCGCGGCGCTGTCGGCGCTGATCGAATCTGGCAATCCGCTGCACAAGGACGGCGTGCTGTGGACGCCGCACCGCCCTGCCCGGCCGGAGAAGTCCGAAGGCGGCATCGCCATCAGGATGGTCTCGGATTTCGAGCCGGCCGGCGACCAGCCGACCGCGATCAAGGATCTCGTCGAGGGCGTCAACAGCAACGACCGCACCCAGGTGCTGCTCGGCGTCACCGGCTCGGGCAAGACCTTCACCATGGCCAAGGTGATCGAGGAGACGCAACGCCCTGCTCTGATCCTGGCGCCCAACAAGACGTTGGCCGCGCAGCTCTATTCCGAGTTCAAGAAATTCTTCCCGGAAAACGCCGTCGAGTATTTCGTCTCCTACTACGACTACTACCAGCCCGAGGCCTATGTGCCCCGGACCGACACCTACATCGAGAAGGAATCCTCGATCAACGAGCAGATCGACCGCATGCGCCATTCGGCGACGCGCTCGCTGCTCGAGCGCGACGACGTCATCATCGTCGCCTCGGTGTCCTGCATCTACGGTATCGGCTCGGTCGAGACCTATACGGCGATGACCTTCCAGATGCAGATCGGCGACCGGCTCGACCAGCGCGCGCTGCTCGCCGACCTCGTCGCCCAGCAATACAAGCGCCAGGAAATCAACTTCGTCCGCGGCTCGTTCCGGGTGCGCGGCGACACGATCGAGATCTTCCCGGCCCACTTGGAAGACCGCGCCTGGCGCATCTCGCTGTTCGGCGACGAGATCGAGGCGATCACCGAATTCGATCCGCTGACCGGCCAGAAAACCGGCGAGCTGAAGAGCGTCAAGATCTACGCCAATTCGCACTACGTCACGCCGCGCCCGACCTTGAATCAAGCCATCAAGTCTATCAAGGAAGAACTCAAATATCGGCTGCAAGAGCTTGAAAAGGCTGGCCGCCTGCTTGAGGCGCAGCGGCTTGAGCAGCGCACCCGCTTCGACCTGGAGATGCTGGAGGCGACCGGCTCCTGCGCCGGCATCGAGAATTATTCGCGCTATCTGACCGGCCGCAAGCCGGGCGATCCGCCGCCGACACTGTTCGAATACATTCCCGACAATGCGCTGGTCTTTGTCGACGAAAGCCACGTCACCATACCGCAGATCGGCGGCATGTATCGCGGCGACTTTCGCCGCAAGGCGACGCTGGCCGAGTATGGTTTCCGCCTGCCGTCCTGCATGGACAACCGGCCGTTGCGCTTCGAGGAATGGGACGCCATGCGCCCGCTCTCCGTCGCGGTTTCGGCGACGCCCGGCGCCTGGGAGATGGAGCAGTCCGGCGGCGTCTTCGCCGAGCAGGTCATCCGCCCGACCGGCCTGATCGACCCGCCGGTCGAAGTGCGCCCGGCCAAGACACAGGTCGACGACGTAGTCGGCGAAATCCGCGAGACCACGAGGGCCGGCTACCGCACGCTGGTCACCGTGCTGACCAAGCGCATGGCCGAGGATTTGACCGAATATCTGCATGAGCAAGGCATTCGCGTCCGCTACATGCACTCAGACATCGACACGCTGGAGCGCATCGAAATCCTGCGCGATCTGCGCCTCGGCGCTTTCGACGTGCTGGTCGGCATCAACCTGCTGCGCGAAGGCCTCGACATTCCCGAATGCGGCTTCGTCGCCATTCTCGACGCCGACAAGGAAGGGTTCCTGCGCTCCGAGACATCGCTGATCCAGACCATCGGCCGTGCCGCCAGAAACGTCGACGGCAAGGTCATCCTCTATGCCGACCAGGTCACCGGCTCGACGGAGCGCGCGATGGCCGAGACCAACCGCCGTCGCGAAAAGCAAATGGAGTGGAACGCGGCCAACGGCATCACCCCGGAATCGGTCAAGTCGCGCATTTCGGACATTCTGGATTCGGTCTACGAGAAGGATCATGTCCGCGCCGACATTTCGCAGTTCACCGACAGCGCCGGCGCGATGATGGGCAACAATCTGAAGGCGCATCTCGACGCCCTGGAAAAGCAGATGCGCGACGCCGCCGCCAACCTCGATTTCGAAAAGGCGGCCCGCATCCGCGACGAGATCAAGCGGCTGCGCGAGATGGAACTGTCCATCTCGGACGACCCGCTGGCCAAATATGCCGACATGGAAAGCCCGGTTTCGGGCCGCGAAAAGGGCAAGCACAACAAGGGCGTGGCCAAACATCGTACAGCAGAGGAACAGGAGCGTTTCCGGAAGCTCGACGAGGCACATGCCGCCGAAGAGGCGGCCAAGGCTGCCCGGCCCAACCTCTTCCGCAAGCCGGAGCTCGACGAAATGGGCGCCGACGGCGCCGTGCCGGTCAAGAAGCCGCTGTTCGCGAAACCTTCGCTGGACGATATGGGACCTGGGACCGACATGCCGACGCCGTCAGGCGCGGTCTCCCGTTCGCTGTTCAAGAAACAGTCGGCGCAGGAAGCGCACGGTTCGGATTTCGGTATACCGGGTGAACCGACCAAGCCGCTGTTCAGGAAGAACTCACTGGACGAGATGACGGTGCGGCGGACCGAGAAGCCGGTCGAGGGAAAAGCGCCGGCGAAACCACAGCCAATCTCTCCCCTCGTGGGGGAGATGCCAAGTGGTGGCAAAGAGGGCAGGGCAGAGGGGGGCGCGAAGGAACACGACGTTTCCGCCAAACCCATTGTCCGTCAGCGCGCCGGCATCGGCTCCTACGAAGATCCCGCCGACTCTCGCCGCGAAAAGCGCCGCCCCGGCAAAACTGGTCGGCCGGGACGGTAGAGAGCTTCCCTTCTCCCCTTGGGAGAAGGTGGATCGGCGCGCAGCGCCGAGACGGTTGAGGGTGTTGGACGGAGCGCCGTCGATGCCAAGCTGGAACACCCCTCATCCGACCGAGCTTCGCTCGGCCACCTTCTCCCACCAAGCAAGGGGAGAAGGGGGAGCCTAGCCACTTGCCATGGGCCCTACCCTTGGTGTAGCCAGTTTCTACAACTTGAACGTCTTGAAAGGAGGGCTGCGTGTTATTTTCTCACCACCGTCAGCGCGGCCCTGTCTCTGCCCTGCGAGCTTGCTTGCAGGGCTGATCAGAGACGGTCCGGGTTCTTCTTCCCGCTTCGATTTTCTTGGTCTGCCCTTCGTGGTGCTGCAACGCTGAGCCTGATTGCCAGCCTGCGCACCGTCAAAGTGCATTGAACCGGAGCTCACTCCGGCCAGACCAGAGAAATCGATATGGCCCTGATCAGCCTCAAGTCCCTCGGCGTCACCATGAGTGCGCCGCTCTTCTCCAACCTCGACCTCAGCATCGGCACCGGCGACCGGCTCGGCATCGTCGCCGCCAATGGTCGCGGCAAATCCACTTTGTTGAGGTGCCTGACAGGCGAGTTCGAAGCCACCACAGGCGACATCACCCGCACGCGTGGCCTGCGCGTCGGCTATGTCGAGCAAATCATCCCCGCAGCGCTCGCCGGGCGCAGCTTTCATGAAGTCGTGGCCGACGTCTTGCCGGCCGAGCAGGCCGAAAGCGAACAATGGCGCGTCGATGTGGTCCTCGATTCACTCGATGTGCCGCAGCCGATGCGCGAGCGGCCGATGCGAGCCTTGAGCGGTGGTTGGCAAAGGCTGGCGCTGATCGCCCGCGTCTGGGTCACCGACCCCGACGTCCTGCTTCTCGACGAGCCGACCAACCATCTCGACCTCGGCAAGATCAGCCAGCTCGAAACCTGGTTGAACGCGCTGCCGCGCGAGGTGCCGGTGGTGATCGCCAGCCATGATAGGGCGTTCCTCGACGCCACGACCAACCGCACGCTGTTCCTGCGTCCCGAACAATCGCCGGTGTTTTCGCTGCCCTATTCGCGGGCGAGGCTTGCGCTGGACGAGGTCGACGCCTCGACCGAACGCAAGTTCCAGCGCGACATGAAAGTGGCGCAGCAGCTGCGCCGGCAAGCGGCCAAGCTCAACAATATCGGCATCAATTCCGGCTGCGACCTTTTGACGGTCAAGACCAAGCAGCTCAACCAGCGGGCAGAGCGCCTGGAAGACGCGGCAGCGCCGGCGCACCGCGAAAGATCGGCGGGCACGATCAAGCTCGCCAATCGCGGCAGCCATGCCAAGGTGTTGATCACGCTCGACGATCTGGTGGTCGGAACGCCTGACGGCACGGTTCTGTTCGGCACCGGCAAGCGCCATATCTGCCAAGGCGACCGCATTGTCCTGCTCGGCCGTAACGGCGTCGGCAAATCACGGCTGATCGGCCTGATCCGGAATGCCATCGTCGAGCCGCAAACGGCGGCGCAAGGCGTGAAGGTGACGCCGTCGACGGTGCTCGGCTATAGCGACCAGGCGCTGTCGGGCATCGGCGGCGACGACACGCCGCTGGCGATGCTCTCGCGCAGATTCGATGTCGGTGAGCAGCGCGCCCGCTCGCTGCTGGCGGGCGCCGGCGTCAGCATCGACATGCAGGAGCGCAGGATCGGCGTGCTGTCCGGCGGGCAAAAGGCGCGGCTGATGATGCTGGCGCTGAGGCTCGCCAATCCCAATTTCTATTTACTCGACGAGCCGACTAACCACCTCGACATTGATGGCCAGGAGGCGCTGGAAGCGGAATTGCTGGAACGTCAGGCGAGCTGTCTGCTCGCCTCGCACGACCGCTCCTTCATCCGCGCGGTTGGCAACCGCTTCTGGCTGATCGAGAAACGGCGGCTGACCGAGATCGATAGCCCGGAAGCTTTCTTCCAGGAGGTAGCCGAAGCGGGCGGTTAAAAAATTGCGGAAAAAAATCCGGCGCTCTGTCGGATGATGATCGCATGCCACGTCCTTGGGACGCCGACACGGTGATGCCGGCGCCAATCGAGGAGAAAGCATCATGTCTATTCTGTCATCCATAGGTCACGCCGTGACGCGTTACTCGGCGGCTCGCGCCCGTTATCGCAGCGAACGCGCCATCCTTTCATTGCCGATCGAGTTGCGCAAAGATATCGGCTGGCCGGAAATCGTCGTCGACGCGCAAAACAGCCCGCGGATTCGCATCGAAGGTTGAAAGGTGGCAGTTGGCCGTCGCGGCAGGCGCCATTTCGAATCCAAACCATCGGCCGTGTAGGATCTTCGCCGTTGAGTTCGTCCTGTGGTTCGCAAAGGCCAACCAGACGCAAAGAGGAGCATGACATGAATGATCAGCCGCAGACCCAGTCCGCCGCCAAAGTGCTTGGCGGATTGACGCCCTACCTTCAGCTGGACGGCGCTTTCAAAGCCGCAGAATTTTACCAAAAGGCCTTCGGTGCCGAGCAGGTCTTTGCCTATCCGCCGGATGAACAGGGCCGCACCATGCATATCCATCTCCACATCAACGGTTCGACCCTGATGCTTTCCGACTTCTATCCCGAGCATGGAATGGCCGCTGTGAAGCCGCAGGGCTACACCATGCAGCTCCATCTCGGCAGCGACGACATCGACGCCTGGTGGAAGCGGGCCATCGAGGCGGGTTGCGAGGCAGTCGTGCCGTTGCAGGTGATGTTCTGGGGCGACCGCTGGGGCAATATGCGTGATCCGTTCGGCGTCGAATGGGCAATGAACGCACCGGTGAAAGCAGCTTAACATCCAACACAGGCTGTGTCTGAAATCACCTCTCCCCGCTATAAAGGGAGAGGAAAACGATCACATGGAGGAAGTCAGATGTCCTATGTCGACGGTTTCGTGCTGGCCGTGCCCAAGGCAAATCTCGATGCCTACAAGAAAATGGCGCAGACGGCCGGCGCCGTCTGGAAGGAGCATGGCGCGTTGGCCTATGTCGAATGCATTGGCGACGACGTACCCTATGGCGAGCTCACCTCGTTCCCGCGCGCCGTGCAGGCCAAGGAAGACGAGGTCGTCATCTTCTCATGGGTGGTCTACGAATCGCGCCAGAGCCGCGACGCGGTGATGGCCAAGGTGATGGCCGATCCTCGTCTCAAGCCGGACTGGGAGACCATGCCGTTCGACGGCAAGCGCATGATCTTTGGCGGCTTCCAGCCGTTTTTGGAGCTGTAGGCCCGCAACGCATTACGCTAGTCGGTCGAGCAGCGGCTTCAGCCGGTCGCCATAGCGCTTCCACAGATCGACCGAGCCCTGATACATCGGCTGGCGCACTTGCGCGGCCGACGCCGTGCGCACCGGCCGGTCGGTCTGGTGAAACGACAGCACGGCGTCGTCCCAGGGCAGGCCGAGATGGGCGATCAGCGCCCGCGACTGGCCTTCCTGGTCGGCGACGAAATCCTCGTAGCGAACGTCGTGCACGACATCAGGCAGCACGGCGTGCCAGTGCGCCATGATATCGGTGTAGAGATTGTGGAAATCGGCGAGCTCGCCGAGGTCGTAGCCGTAGCGGTGGCTGTCGCCGCGGAAATGCACTTTGTAGATCGACAGGCAGGTCGCCGCCGCATCGCGCGCGCAATGGATGATCTTGGCCTTCGGCAGCATCATATGGATGAAGCCGACCAAGAGGAAGTTGCCGGGCATCTTGTCTGTGACGTGCCGAAAACCTGGATAGCGGGCGCGCAGCATGTCGAGATACGCCTGGCCGGCCTCAGCATAGGCCTTGTCGGGCATGTCGGCGATGCCCCAGGGAAAGCCGCCCTTCATGCTGAGCGGAAACTGCTTACCGACCGCCGTCTTCAATATGCTGAGCTCGCCGGCGCCATAGACCTGCGGATGGCTGGCGATGATCTGCTCGACCAGCGTGGTGCCGGATCGCGGCATGCCGACAACGAAGATCGGCGTGTCGTCGGCGATCCCGCTCGGCCTGTGTTTTTCAAAAAAGGCCTTGTCGAATACCGCCTTCATCGCCTCGAACTCGCCGCGCGTCTTGCCGGCGTCGTAGTCGATGCCCTGGCGGCGGATCGCGTTGCCTTCGGTGAAATAGTCGAAAGCGCGGCCATAATCACTAAGGTCGTCGTTGGCCTTGCCGAGGCCGAAGGAAAGCTGCATGCGCGCAAGGCTGCCTTGGGGCGCCTTGGCGTGCTCCGCCTCCATGCGGGCAAGCTCGGCGTCGCGCTCCTTCTGGCGCTTGACCTGGGTGAGCATCAGCCAGGCCCTGGCCATGCCGGGGTCCACCGCCAGCGCCTGCCTGAAAAGATCCGCAGCCTCGTCGAGATTGCCCTTTTCCATCAGCCCGACGCCCAGGCCGTGCAAAAGATCGGCATCCTTCGGCCGGATCGTCAGCGCCTCGCGAAAAACAGCCAGTGCTTCATCCAGCCGGCCCGCTTCCTGCAGCGTTTCGGCAAGCCCGACGCGGGCGCGGACATGGAACGGGTTGCGGCCGATCGTGCCGCGATAAATATCTTCGGCGCCTTCGAATTGGCCGAGCTGCTTCAGCGACGAGCCGAGATTGTCGCGCGCCGCCAACTGGTCCGGCCGAATCGCCACCACCTTGCGGAAGAGATCGGCCGCGGCCGCCACCCGGCCGAGGTCGCGCAGCACGGTGCCGAGATTGTTGAGGAAATCCGGATTGTTCGGCTGCAGACGCACCGATTGTTCGATCAGCGCCAGCCCCTCGGCGCTGCGCCCGGTCTGGTGCAGCAGAAGCCCGAGGAAATGCGCAGCAGCGGGGTGGTTGGCCTTTTGCGCCAGCACCTGACGGTAAAGCGCCTCGGCTTCCTGCCGGCGCCCCGCCTGGTGCAGCTGCAGCGCCCGCTGCACGTACTGGTCAAGCCCCAGCGGCGGCTGTCCGCCTGAGCCGTAACGTGCGCCTGCCGGTTGTCTCGGATCTCTGTTGATTGGAAACCTGCCGTGTTGTCCGCCTGCCGCGATCTAGGCCATCGCTGCGGCACGTGCAAGAGCAGACGGCGGTCGCTACGAAGCAAACCTCCGAACCCGGGGAACTTACCGAAAGTCGGCCGGCGTCAGCACATACATGTTCTTGCGGCCGTGCGAGTAGGCTTCGCGCGCAATATCGTGGATCGACGAACGCTTGGCGTCGAAGGCACTGAGGAATTCGGCTTCGGCTCCGCTTGCAGCCGGGTTTACCGTCGAAAGTGCCGTAACCTCGATAAAGAACGGGACTTCGAACATGCCGTCATGCCCGACGAAACGAACGCGCTTGGCCGCAGCGTCGTAGGAGCGGCTGGGATTGGGAAAATTGAGTGTCATGGCTTGCGCGTCAAATAAGGCGGTTGCTTTCGGCAAGCTGGCGCGCCCGCCGCACCGTGCCGTCGGTGTCGGCAATCCTTCGCCTTGCCGCCTCGTCGCTTCTTATCGTGAGGCGCGGCGACATGACCTTTGTCGGCTTGACGACAGGATCGACTGCAACTATCGGGACATCCGGTGTTCTTGCGGAACTCATGACTCTATTCCCTTCATACCTAAATAAACACAAATGCCGGAGGAACTCTTCCGGAACTTCTTCAAACATTTTTGAGGTTCTGGGCACCGTATCATCGTTTCGCAAATAACCATAGAAAAGTAATTTTACGTTGGTAGCGGCAAAAAGCCGGAATCTTCTTGAATAAGCCGCATTTTCAGAATATTGGTATGGAACCGTTTTTGGGCCGTGCTTGGTCCCCTCGCGGCGTCAGGGGTTCTCGGCCCGTCAAAACTCATACAAATCGCCGATACCCGGTACCGCAATGCAGGCCCCGTTTTCAGGGCCAGGCCGGAAAGAAACTTCAAGGCACAGGAATGTCTGCCCGCACCACTCATTCCATCGCGCATTTCGCGGCACCTTTCGTGCTTGGCGGGCTAGATGGCGTGCAGCCGGCCGGCGAGTATGACATCGACCACGACGAGGAACTGATCGACGGCATGTCGTGGCTTGCCTGGCGCCGCGTCGCCACTTTCATCCACCTGCCGTCAAGGACGGTGAAAAGCCCGACCAGCCAGCTTGTCGCCGTCGACCACGCCGAACTCGAAGCAGCGCTTCGGCACGATCAGGAGAATGTTACATGATCCGCTTCCAGCAGAGTGCGCGGCGCACGGATACGCCGTCGCATATCTTCACCGTCGGCCAGACCGTCCGCATGAAGAGCCGCATCGGCCTTGTCCAAAAGACCGCGGAGCTGTTCCAGATCAAGAGCCGGCTGCCGGTCAAGGACGGCTCTCCGCAATACCGCATCCGCAGCGAGCAGGAGACCCACGAGCGGGTCACCACGGAAGACAATCTCGAACCGGTCGACAACCCGGCCGGCTGAGCGATAGCACTCTCGACATTACCACCCACGCACGAGGGATCAGAAATGGCCAAGGGTCAACAGCGAAGCAACCGCGAGACACGCAAGCCCAAGAAGGACAAGGTGGCTGCAAAGCCGGCCTCGCCGTTCGGCTCGGCGGTCAAGCAGGCGGAGACCGGTACGAAACCCAAGTCCAAAGGCTAGGGTCGATCGCAGACAATCTGCTGGAGGCGTGCTTGAATTTCGTCATCGAGTTCTACCGCTCGCGCGATGCCGACGAAGCGACACTCGACCGGGTGTCGTTGGAGGCGCCGAACCTGCGCGCCGCCCTGCAAGGCGCCGCCACGCTGCTTCACACGTTGATGATGCCGCAGATCCCCGATCGCCTGCGCATCTCCAACGAGGACGGCGCCGAGCTCTACGTCGGCCCCGCCGATGGTGCCTATCCGGACGAACAGTGAGGCCGGTGCGCTAGCACGGCCCATCATCGACGACCCTATAATCAGCCGCGCGGGCCTCGCATTCATTGGGGAACGTGCGCAGTTCGCCATGGCGACGGGCACAGACCGGGCGGTATTCGCGGGTACAGAATGTCTGCCCCCCGCCGCCACCACCGCGACGGCACTCGCCTTCACGGATGATGCGGTATCCGGCGCGTTCGGCAAGGCAGGCGTTGGCGAAGGTCTGGCGGTCGCCGCCGCGCCTGGCGCAGACCGGGTCATATTGCCTGGTGCAGAATTGCGGTCCCGGCCGTGGCGGGCGCGGCCCCGGCCCCTCATCGACCACGACGGTGCAGGCCGCGAGAATTGCCGACAGGAACAGGATGGAAAAACCCTGCCGCGAGAAGATTGCCGCAAGAAACCGCATGAATGTTCCCTCCCTCGAAGCTCGTGCCTGCACAAATGGTGCCTGCGTCCGGCCGATCCTCGTCATTCCGCCGCCAAATGCAACCCCTGTTTGCAACGGGCGGCATGGCCAACCAAGGCGGTATGCCGGCGCAAAGGCAAAACAGCACCGGCCCCGCTTGCTGGACCATGCCTGGGCTGCGTCTGGCCGATGACCGCGCGGAGAACCGGGACTATCGGTGCGATGCGTCGGGATGCGCCTGTTGGGCCGCCCGCGGCTCTATCTTGCAAGCATCACGTTTCCGTGCGATAAATTTTGTGTTCGGGCATTTGCGACCCGGAGAGCGGAACGTTTTGGACGACCTTTCCCCGATACTGTGAATCTCTGACAGCCCCGTTTTCGGCGGGGGGTTTTACCATGCGCCAGTGCATGACTGCCGAAGCAACCACCGGGACTTGCCCACGGCGCCAGGCGGCGGGCGGAACCACCAAGACTGACACGGGTGAAGGAGTTTCCCCAATGGCCCAGACCGGCACCGTTAAATTCTTCAACGCTACCAAAGGCTTCGGCTTTATCACGCCCGATGGCGGCGCCAAGGATGTGTTCGTCCACATCTCGGCGATCGAGGCTTCCGGGCTGCGCACGCTCGTCGACGGTCAGAAGGTCACCTTCGATGTCGAGCCCGACCGTATGGGCAAGGGTCCGAAAGCGGTCAATCTCCGCGCCGCCTGAACCGCGGCGTGCCGCGCGTCCTTTCGGGTGTGAGGATCCTGCAAGGCTTTGGTGTGACGTGAATTTTATAAAGGCGCGGCGGTTTTCGTCGCGCCTTTTGTGTTCTGGGATGCTTGCCGGCACCCGCAAAACTTTCTCTTGCCGATGGCACTAAAATAAAGGACAAATTTCCGTCCGGGCATTTGCCGGCCCGAGACTGGACTTGTGGGATCAAAGGAGCTTCCCATGCCGCAGACCGGCACCGTCAAATTCTTCAATCACGCCAAGGGCTTCGGCTTCATCACGCCGGACGACGGGGCAAAGGATGTCTTCGTCCATATTTCGGCCGTGCAGGCGTCGGGTCTTCCCGGTCTTGAGGATGGGCAGAAAGTGACATTCGACACCGAGCCGGACAAGCGCGGCAAGGGTCCGAAAGCCGTCAACCTGTCGATCGGCTGAACCGGCCCTGGACAGAATGGACGCGGGCCGGTCTGGCCTGCGGTGTTTGCCGCACGCTTGAATCGCCCGGTTGGATGAACCCGCCTGGCCAAATTTCGTTCAGCCCCCGTTCAGCCACGGTCCCATATTAATCTTCGTTAAAGCCGGACCGCATCCCCCGAAAACGACCCGGGCCGGCACGAAGGAGACCGACATGAACCGAATTTTCAAGACTGCCATCCTGTCCGCCGCGGTCGTTGCGACCACGCTTGCGACCTTGCCCGCGGCCAATGCCGATGAATGGCGCCATCACCGCCGGCACCACGGCAACGGCGACGCCGTTGCGGCAGGCGTGCTCGGCCTTGCGGCCGGTGCCCTGATCGGCGGTGCGCTCGCCAGCCCGCAGCCCCGCTATTACGACCCGGCCTATGATGATGAATACTACCGGCCTGCCCCGGTGCGCCGTTATTACGTGCAGCCGCGAGTGGCCTATGCCGAAAGCTATGCGGAGCCCTGGACCCGCGGCTGGTACGAATACTGCTCGGACCGCTACCGGAGCTTCAACGCGCGTACCGGCACGTTCACAGGCTATGACGGCGAACAGCATTTCTGCACCGCCAATTAACGGAGGCAGTTTCCTGCCGGAAAAAAGCGCGGTCGCACAGGCCGCGCTTTTTTGTTTCCGGCAAGCGGTTCAGATCAGGAACGGATTGCTCCGCCGCTCCTCACCAAAACGGCCGCCGGGACCGTGGCCGCAGATGAAGCCGATGTCGTCGCCCAACGGCAAAAGCTTCTCCTTGATCGAGGCGATCAGCGCGGCGTGGTCGCCGCCCGGCAGGTCGGTGCGGCCGACCGAACCGCGGAACAGCACGTCGCCGACATGCGCGAACTTCGCCGCCCGGTCATAGTAGACGACGTGGCCGGGTGCGTGGCCCGGACAATGGAGCACCTCGAACACGTGTGAGCCGAACGAAACGGTCTCGCCTTCGGCAAGGAACCGGTCGGGGACACAGTTGCGCACGGGATCGGTGATGCCGTAGCGCTTCGCCTGGTTCTCGAGATTGGCGAGCAGCGGCCGGTCGGCGGCATGCGGGCCGATGATCTCGATACCGAGCGCCTCCTTCAGCTCCATGGCCCCGCCGGCATGGTCGATATGGCCATGCGTGATCCAGATCGCGCCGGCAGTGATCGCATTGTCCTCGAGCGCCGCCAGCACCTTGTCGATGTCGCCGCCCGGATCGACGACAACGCCTTGCCTGTCGTCCATGTCGAAGAGAATGGTGCAGTTCTGCTGGAACGGCGTGACCGGCACGATGCCGGCGTTGAGCTGACCCATATTCGTCCTTTCACGCTGTCGGAGCGCTGCGCGCCCTCTCGAACGCGTCAGGAAAGCCCTAACCTTTACCCTGATGTAGAGACACACGCGAACGGCGTCCACCGCTCCACAAACGGAAAACGGAAAACGGAAAACGGAAAACGAAATGGGCGGCCGAAGCCGCCCATTTAAAACCCTGAAACGTCAAAGCTTATTTCTTCATCGCGTTCATGACCGCACCGATGATGCCGGTCAGGATGGCGCCGCCGCCGGCACCGCCAACGATATTTGAAATGTTCAACGCGCTGCCTGCCCCTGCCGCCGTGGCCGCGGCTGTCGGGTCGACCGCGCCACCCAGCAGACTGTTGAGGATGGCCGCACCGCCGACGCCGCCAACAGCGCCGCCCAGGATTTTGGTAAGCTGCCCCATCGCCGCCGTCTTGATAGCCGCGCCAACCGCCTGACCACCGATGATACCCGTAATCACCTGAATAATGATCGGAAGAAGCGTGTTCATATCCATATTTCCAGTCCCTCCATAGCTGCCAGCCTCCCGGGCCGACCCCATCATGAGACGCCGAATTGTGTGAAAGTCAAATGCAGAAGCGCTTAAATAAAAAGGGCGGCCCGAAAACCGCCCTTACTAGTTAAAAAAGCTGTGACTTTCGTTATTCTGCAGCGATTGCGTGCTTGGGCTGAACGGCCGCAGAATAGTCATTCATCAGCGTCTTGGCGATTTCGCCGACCTCGAATCGGTATGGACCGATCTCCGAAACCGGCGTCACCTCGGCTGCCGTCCCGGTGAGGAAGCACTGCTGGAAGCCTTCAAGCTCTTCCGGCATGATGGCGCGCTCGATCACCTCCAAACCGCGGTCCTTGGCAAGGCCGATGACCGTGCGGCGGGTGATGCCGTCGAGGAAGCAATCGGGCTTGGGCGTATGGATCTTGCCGTCCTTGACGAAGAAGATGTTGGCGCCTGTCGCTTCCGCAACCTGGCCCCGCCAGTCGAGCATCATAGCGTCGGCATAGCCCTTGGCCTCGGCGGCATGCTTGGACATGGTGCAGATCATATAGAGGCCGGCCGCCTTCGATTTCGACGGTGCGGTGCGCGGGTCGGGGCGGCGCCATTCGGCCATGTCGAGGCGGATGCCCTTGAGCTTCTGCGCCGGGTCGAAATAGCTCGGCCACTGCCAGATGGCGATGGCGCAGTTGATCCGACTGTTCTGTGCGGAAACGCCCATCTGTTCGCTGCCGCGCCACGCGATCGGCCGGACATAGGCGTCCTGGAAACCTTGCTTCTTCAACAGCGTGCGGCAGGCGTCGTCGATCTCGGCGACCGAGTAGGGTATCTTGAAGCCAAGCAGGCGCGCCGATTCATGCAGGCGTTCGGTGTGGTCGGTCAGCTTGAAAATTTCGCCCCCATAAGCGCGCTCGCCCTCGAATACCGCGCTGGCGTAGTGCAGCCCGTGGGTCAAGACGTGGATCTTGGCGTCGGCCCATTTGACGAATTCGCCGTTCATCCAGATAAAGCCGTCCAGTTGGTCGAAGGGAACGGATGCCATGGTAACCTCCCGCGGGCGGCAGCCCGCACAGTGTCGTTGCGTGTTTCGCCTCGGCCGCTGCGGGCGGCCATTGTCTCAAAGCGTAGGCGGATATTTAAGGGCTGGCAAACTCAGGAAGTTCCGGAAATAACGGCTTCGCTTGCCTTTTCGTTCGCAATCCGCCGAAAAGCTTGCCAAAAATTACCATCGCGCGGAAAATACGTCAATAGTGCTGACATAATTTCCTGCTTCACACGGAGAAAAGATGACGAGCCACGCAGCCGCAGAGCCGATCAGGACGGCGATCACCGACGAGGACGGCATCGATTTCGCCATCATCGAGTTGTTCTTCTTCGCCTATCGCGACTTTACCTCCGATCCGGACCAGATCCTGGCCGATTACGGTTTTGGCCGCGCCCATCATCGGGTGTTGCATTTCGTCAATCGCCGGCCCGGCCTGACGGT
Organism: Mesorhizobium sp. M0208; assembly: GCF_040322015.1. Classification (NCBI taxonomy): domain Bacteria; kingdom Pseudomonadati; phylum Pseudomonadota; class Alphaproteobacteria; order Hyphomicrobiales; family Phyllobacteriaceae; genus Mesorhizobium; species Mesorhizobium sp. M0208. The sequence continues at coordinate 229,447 of NZ_JAMYSP010000005.1, forward strand.
CGCCGAGCTCCTCGACGTGCTCAAGATCACCAAGCAGAGCCTGGCGCGCGTGCTCAAGCAACTGATTGACACCGACCATATCGTGCAATTGCAGGGCCCCCGCGACCGCCGCCAGCGCGAGCTTTATCCGACGGCCAAGGGCCGTGCGCTGGCGCTGGCGCTGGCGCGGCCACAGTCGCGCCGCATCCATGCTGCATTGGAAGATTCCGGAGCCACCGAACGCGCCGTTATCGAACGGTTCCTTGAAGCGATGGTCAATCCGGAACTAAGGGCGCAGATCGACATTGTGCCCGCAAAGATGTCAGGGAAAAGCCATGGAGACCATTGAGAGGGTTGATCATCCGACAGCACCGGAAGACGACGCGCCGCATCTGCTGGTGGTCGACGACGACACCCGAATCCGCAATCTTCTGAAACAGTATCTGACCGAAAACGGTTTTCGCGTCACCGTCGCCGGAAATTCCGGCGAGGCGCGGCGCAAGCTCGCCGGCCTCGACTTCGATCTGATCGTGCTCGACGTCATGATGCCGGGTGAAAGCGGCGTCGATCTCACCAAGGCGCTGCGGGCGGAGAAAAACGTACCGATCCTGATGCTCACCGCACTGTCCGAAACCGACAGCCGGATCACCGGGCTCGAGGCCGGCGCCGACGACTATCTGCCTAAACCGTTCGACCCGCGTGAGCTGATCCTGCGTATCAACAATATCCTGCGCCGCGGCGGCCCCGCGACGACGCCCAAGGTCGAACAGCTGGTCTTCGGTCCCTATACGTTCCAGATCGCCAGGCGTGAGCTGAAGCGCGGCGGAGAGGCGCTCAAGCTGACCGACCGCGAGCAGGAAATCCTGGCGATCTTCGCTGCCCGTGCCGGCGAGACGATACCGCGGCATGAGCTTGTCGGCGACGAATCCGAGGTCGGCGAGCGCACGATCGACGTCCAGATCAACCGGCTGCGCCGCAAGATCGAACGCGATCCGTCCAATCCGGTCTGGCTGCAGACCGTGCGCGGTATTGGGTATCGGCTCAGCGTGGAATAGAATGCCGCCGACAGCGGACCTTGCCGTGTCCCGGTGAGCGAAAAGACGAATGGCGACCACGCACCTCGAACGGCCGGGAGATGGCGGCTTCAGCGCCCGCGCGACGCGGGCGCTGAAGGCCGTGCCGCGCGCCTGGAACCGTTTCTGGCGCCTGGTGTCGCTTTACATGCCGAAGCGGCTCTATGCCCGCTCGCTGATCATCGTCATAGCGCCAATGATCATGCTGCAGTCGGTCGTCGCCTTTGTCTTCATGGAGCGCCATTGGCAGACCGTGACGCAACGCCTGTCACAGGCCACGGTGCGCGACATCGCCGCCATCATCGACCTGATAGAGACCTATCCGCATGACGCCGACTACGCGAACATCATCCGCATCGCCCAGGATCGCATGCAGCTGAAGGTCGACCTCCTCCCCCCCGACCCGCTGCCGCCACCCGGACCAAAGCCGTTCTTCTCGATCCTCGACGAGATCCTTTCGTCCGAGATCACCCGCCAGATCAACCGTCCGTTCTGGATCGATACGGTCGGCAATTCCAATATCGTCGAGGTCCGCGTCCAGCTTGAGAACAAGGTGCTGCGCGTCTTCGTGCGCCGCAGCCAGGCCTATGCATCGAACACCCATATTTTCCTGATCTGGATGGTCGGCACCTCACTGGTGCTGCTGATGATCGCCATTCCCTTCCTGCGCAACCAGATCCGGCCGATTCTGACGCTGGCCGAGGCGGCCGAGAGCTTTGGCAAAGGCCGGCCGATGCCGCGCGATTTTCGCCCGCGCGGCGCCGAGGAAGTCCGCCGCGCCGGCTTTGCCTTCATCCAGATGCGCGAACGCATCGAACGCCAGCTCGAGCAGCGCACCGCCATGCTGAGCGGCGTCAGCCACGATCTGAGGACCATCCTCACCCGCTTCAAGCTGCAATTGGCGCTGGCCGGGACCAAGGCGGCCGACACCCAGGCACTCGACCAGGACATCGACGACATGCAGTCGATGCTGGAAGGTTACCTTGCCTTTGCACGCGGCGAAGCATCGGAAGACGCCGGCCGGTTCGACCTCGAAGCCTTCTTCGAAAAGCTTCGCGAGGAAGCCGTGCTGCGCAAGCGCAAGCTGTCGACCGTGCTTGCCGGCGATCCGCACGTCCACGTGCGCCCCAATGCCTTTGCCCGGCTGCTCTCCAATGTCGTCGGCAATGCATTCCGCTATGCCAAGACGGTGGAGATCAACGCCAATCATGGACGCGGTTCGCTGCTCGTCACCATCGACGATGACGGTCCGGGCATTCCGCCCGAAAAGCGGGAGGATGTATTCAAGCCGTTCGTGCGGCTCGACGAGGCCCGCAACCTCGACGCCAGCGGCACCGGCCTTGGCCTCTCCATCGCACGCGACATTGCCCGCAGCCATGGCGGCGACATCGTCCTCGAACGCAGCCCGCTCGGCGGCTTGCGGGCGGTGATCAAGGTTCCGGCTTGACGGCAGCGAGACCCGGCCTTCATTCGCCCGTCATGAAACCATGGTGAAGAGCGCCAATGAAGCGCGCGATCCTGATTGATTCGGCCCTGCGGCCTCATTTCGACCCCGCGCCTGCCCGGGTGCGCCGGTGCGACGCCAGAGCTGCGGCGTGGTCGCCGCTCAGGCATCGCGGCAAGGCAATCAAGCTCTCCGCCAAGGGACCGCCATGCGCATCCTGATGGTCACCGACGCCTGGCGCCCGCAAGTCAACGGTGTCGTCCACACGCTGGAGCGCCTCTCGGAGACCCTGAAATCCTTCGATGTCGAGACGGATTTCCTGACACCCAACATCTTTCGCACCCTGCCTCTGCCGACCTATCCCGATATCAGGCTGGCGCTGACGACGCCGCACCGCGTGGCGCGGCTGATCGAGGCGCGCAAGGTGGACCACGTTCATATCGTCACCGAAGGACCGCTCGGCATTATGGCCCGGCGCTACTGCCGCAACGCCGGCCGCCCGTTCACGACCAGCTATCACACACGTTTTCCGGAATATCTGAGCGCACGCCTGCCGGTGCCTGAAGCATGGGCCTATCGCTGGCTGCGCGATTTCCATAATTCAGGACAGGGCACGCTGGTCGCCACCCAGTCGCTTGCCGACGATCTTGCGGCGCGCGGCTTCACCAAGCTCCGGCCGTGGACGCGCGGCGTCGACACCGATCATTTTCGGCCGGATAAAAGAAAGGACCTGGGATTTCCCGGACCGATCTTCCTCTGCGTCGGCCGCGTCGCGATCGAAAAGAACCTGCCGGCCTTTCTCGACCTCGACCTGCCGGGCAGCAAGGTGGTCGTAGGCGAAGGGCCGGAATTGGCGAAGCTGAAGGCCAGATATCCCGATACCCATTTCCTCGGCCATCGTCCGAATGACGAGCTGGCCGAGATCTACGCCTCGGCCGATGCCTTCGTCTTCCCCAGCCGCACCGACACATTCGGCAACGTCATCATCGAGGCGCTGGCCAGTGGCACGCCGGTCGCAGCCTATCCCGTCACCGGACCGATCGACATCATCGGAGACGGCATCGGCGGCGCGGTATCGGACGACCTGCGGCAAGCAGCGCTCGCCGCCCTTCACGTCGACCGCGCCGAGGCGCGGCAACGCGCGATGCGCTACAGCTGGAAGGCCTGCGCGGAAATGTTCATGAAAACGGTTGAAGAGGCGCTGGGCACCACGCGTAAACTGGCTGCGTGAGCAACAGCGCAGCTAGAACAACCTGCCTCCGTCCGGCACCTTGCGCTCGATCGCGCCAAGCACGACGGCGCCCTCTTCATCGGGAAAGCCTAGCGTCAGCACTTCCGACATGAATGGCCCGATCTGGCGCGGCGGGAAATTGACTACAGCGAACACCTGCCGGCCGATCAGGGTTTCGGGCGTATAGTATTTTGTGATCTGGGCCGAGGATTTCTTCACCCCGATCACGGGACCAAAATCGATTTTCAACTTGATCGCCGGCTTGCGCGCCTCGGGAAAAGGCTCGGCCTCTACGATCGTGCCGGCGCGGATGTCGATACGGTCGAAATCGGCAAAGCTGATCTCGGGTTTTCGCCTGTTGCTCGAACTCATCGACGGTCAGGCGTTTCCGTAGGTTTCGAACAGCACGCCGGCCAACGCATCCTTGGCCGAAGTCCCCGACCAGACGACGAACTGGAACGCCTGGAAATAGCATTCGCAGGCTTCCAGCGCCGACGACAGCAGCACCTCGACCTGCTGGCTTGACGGCTCGACCCCACCGGCCAGCAGCAGCGACTGGCGGAACATGATGGCGCCTTCCTGCTCCCAGAGATCGAAATGGCCAAACAGCATCTGCTCGTTGATCAGCGAAAGCAGCCGCATCACCTCGAGCGCGCGCGCCTCCGGGACTTTGATGTCGAAGGCGCAGGCCAGGTGCAGCGCCTCGTAGTCCTCCATCCAGGAGAATGAAACGTGGTAGTCGGTCCAGCTCCCGGCAACCGAAATCGAGATCTCGTCGTCGCCGGCCCGTTCGAAGGACCAGTCGTTGTTGTGCGCCACCTGCTCGATAACATCCACCGGATGGATTTCGCGGGAGAATTCGAGTTCGAGAAGTTCCATGAAATGCTTCCTGTCGTTCTGGGAGCGCCACCACACGCTCCGCGGGAGAGGCACACTCGAACAATTCTGCCTAGAACTCGGACGGCCAGGACTTCGTCAACGCAAAGACCCCGGACCGGACCCCACCGCCCGGCGCATGACCCTGCTCCGAATCATGCAACAAATTCAGTCTATTGATCGGGAGTCGCGTGACCAGCCAAATTTTTCGCACTGCGTCATTCGCATGTGGAAAGGCGATGTCACAAAGATTCACGCAGTACCGGTAAGCGATTCACGACAAAGCGCTTTTTACGATCCGGCTTTGTGGAAAAGTTTAACGATTTATTTCTGATTATTTTTTTGCACGCGGCTTTGCCGCAGCCACAGGCGCTGCTTGACCGGTCAATTCGGCAAGCCTGGCCTCGAGCGCCTCGATGCGAGCGGCGAGCCGGATGTTTTCTTCCCTGGCCTTCGCCGCCATGTCGCGAGCAGCGTCGAATTCCTCGCGCTGCACCACGTCCATGGAGTTGAGTATGCGCTCGGCCTGGCCCCTGAAGGCGGTCTCCACCTCGCGCCGCACGCCCTGCGCGGCACCGGCTGCATCGGTCATCAGCTTGGCGAATTCATCGAGAATGCGGTTCGGTCCAGTCGCCATGGCAAATCCTCGCTTGGTTGAATTGACGTAGTGGCGCACCATTCGGAATGCAAGCATATGCTTGCCTTGACCGCGCCAAAAGCCTGCCGCATGGTCCGCGCCCGAACCTGATTGGAACCCGGAGACCCTGTTGAGCGAATATTTGCTGCCGCTGGCCGCCCTGCCCTTTCCCAACATCGACCCGGTCATCGTCCGGATCGGACCACTGGCGGTGCATTGGTACGGCGTCGGCTATATCGTCGGCATTCTGTTCGCCTGGTGGTATGCCAAACGCCTCGTCACCAACCCCAAACTTTGGCCCGACGGCATCCTGCCGATGAAGCCCATCGACCTCGACGACTTCATCGTCTGGGCAGCCATCGGTGTGGTGCTCGGCGGACGCACCGGCTACGTGCTGTTCTACGACCTGCCGCGCTACATTGCCAATCCGCTCGATATCGTCGCCGTCTGGCAGGGCGGCATGTCGTTTCATGGCGGCCTACTCGGCGTCATTCTCGCCATGACGCTGTTTTCCTGGTCTCGCGGCATCCGCACATGGTCGCTGTTCGACGTGGTTGCCGCCGGCGTGCCGGTAGGGCTTGGCCTCGTTCGCCTGGCAAACTTCATCAATTCCGAACTATGGGGCCGGCCGACCGACGTGCCATGGGCATTCGAATTCCCCAATGGCGGCCCATTTGCACGCCATCCGAGCCAGATCTATGAGGCGCTGCTCGAAGGCTTGGTGCTGTTCCTGGTCCTGCGCTTCCTCACCCATTCCAGGCTCAAGCTGAAGACGCCGCGCTTCGTCGGCGGCGCCTTCATCGCCGGCTATGGCGCCTCGCGCATCTTCGTCGAATTCTTCCGCGAGCCCGACCAGCAGCTTGGCTACCTCCTTGGCACGAGCTGGCTGACCATGGGAATGGTGCTGTCACTGCCGATGGTGCTGGCCGGCATCTGGGCGATGGCTACAGCCAAGCCGGTGACAAAACCGCAGCCGGCATGACGCGGCTGAAGACCCGCATCGCCGAGCTGATCGGTGCGGTAGGACCGATCCCCATCAGCGAATACATGGCGCTCTGCCTGTTCGATCCGCAGGACGGCTATTATACGACACGCGAGCCGTTTGGCGCCGCCGGCGACTTCGTCACCGCGCCGGAGATCAGCCAGATGTTTGGCGAGCTGGTCGCCATCTGGCTCTACCAGGCGTGGCTGGCGATCGACCGGCCGACGCCGGTCGCCATCGCCGAAATCGGCCCCGGCCGCGGCACGCTGATGAGAGATATGCTGCGCACGCTTTCGCGGCTCGATCCGACGCTTACCGCCAGCGCATCGTTCGCCTTGATCGAGGCCAGTCCGCGGTTGACCGAGGTCCAGAAACGGACGCTTGCCGGGACGTCGGCCACCATCGCCTGGCATGAGGCCGTCGACACGCTGCCGCAGGGGCCGCTTCTGATTGTTGGTAACGAGCTGTTTGACGCCGTGCCCATCCGCCAGTTCGTCCGCGCTGGAGCCGGCTGGAGCGAACGGATGATCGGTCTCGACGACGCGAACCGGCTGCGCTTTTTCGTCGGCGCCGGCTCGCTTGACCCGATGCTGCTGCCGGAGGGTGCCGAGAATGCGACGCAAGGTGCCATCGTCGAGGTGGCGCCAGCCCGCGCCGCCCTGATGGCGGCCATCGCCGGGCGACTTGCCGGATTTGGCGGAGCCGGCCTGTTTCTCGACTACGGTCATCTCCAGCCCGGGATCGGCGACACCTTGCAGGCCTTGCGCAAGCACGGTCATGAGGACGTGCTGGCCAATCCGGGGCAGGCCGATCTCACAGCCCATGTCGATTTCGCTCCCCTCGCGGCAACCGTTCGGGCACACGGCCTCGATGCCCACCTCTCAACGCAAGGTGAATTCCTGCTCAAGATGGGGCTTCTCGAACGGGCTGGCCGGCTCGGCGCCAACGCCGATGAGGCAGCTCGCGAAAAGATCGCGGCCGACGTCGAGCGCCTCGCCGGCCCGCAGGCCATGGGCGAACTCTTCAAGGTGCTTGCCGTCCTCCCTGCCGGCATTGCCGTTCCGCCGTTTCCAAGCACGGATTGACTTTTCGCTGCCGCCTCTTTCACTCTCCCGTCTCCGACTAGCGCCCGACATCAACTTCGCCAGCCTTCAACCGCCCAGCCTTCAACTGCGCCCCTTCAACTCGCTTGACGAAATCGCCCATACGGACAACAAAGCCGCCATGCTGAATCAGACCAAACCGGATCCCGTTCGGTCGCCCTTGCTGGAAACGGCGCAAGGCATCCGCCACGGCTACTTCACGCGAGTCGGCGGCATTTCCAGCGGCATCTACCGGGGCCTCAACATCGGGGCCGGTTCGAACGATGACCAGACGCTGGTGCGCGAAAATCGCCGCCGGGTCGCCGAATGGATGGGCGTGCCCGCAAACCATCTGCTGACCGCTCACCAGGTTCATTCGCCGGACGTCGTCATTGCCAGGGAGCCTTTTGCCGGCGAGCGGCCCAAGGCCGACGCCATTGTCACCGACCGGCCGGGCATTGCCGTCGGTGCCTCGACCGCCGACTGCGGACCGGTCCTCTTCGCCGACGCCGAGGCGCGCATTATCGGCGCCGCCCATGCCGGCTGGAAAGGCGCTTTCACCGGAGTGCTGGAAAACACCATCGCGGCAATGGAAAGCCTCGGCGCCCGGCGCGACTGCATCGTCGCAGTGCTCGGTCCTTCGATCGGCACACGGAATTACGAAGTCGGACCGGAATTCGTCGCCCGTTTCGTCGACGCCGATGCCTGCAATGCTCGCTATTTCGCGCCCTCCGCAAATGCCGGACACGCGATGTTCGATCTCAACCGCTACACGGTTGACCGGCTGACCAAGGCTGGCGTCAACGCCGAAGGACTTGGCCGCTGCACCTATGCCGAGGAAGAGCTTTTCTACTCCTATCGGCGCAGCACGCATCGCAACGAGCCCGACTACGGGCGGCAGGTTTCGGCAATCGTTTTGGAGGCTGACTGATGGCGCTGCATTTCGAACGCTCGGAATTCGACGCGCGGCGCGATCGACTGATGATCGAGATCGCCGAAAAGAAGCTCGACGCCGTCCTGCTGTTTGCCCAGGAAAGCATGTATTGGCTAACCGGCTACGATACCTTCGGCTTCTGCTTTTTCCAGTGCCTGGTGGTCAAGGCCGACGGCTCGATGGTGCTGCTGACGCGTTCGGCCGACTTGCGCCAGGCGCGCCACACCTCGATCATCGACAACATCGTTTTGTGGACGGACCGCAACGGCGCCAATCCGGCGGTAGACCTGCGCAACCTGCTCAACGAACTCGACCTGCTCGGTGCCCGCATCGGCGTCGAATACGACACCCACGGCCTGACCGCCTATAATGGCCGGCGCCTCGACGAGCAGTTGCAGACCTTCGGGCAGATCGCGGATGCCTCCGGCATTGTCAGCCGGCTACGGCTGTTCAAGAGCCCGGCAGAAATCGCCAAGGCGGAAAAAGCCGCAAATCTGGCCGACGACGCGCTGGACGCAGCACTGCCGCTGATCAAGCAGGGCGGCGATGAGGCGCTGATCCTCGCCGCCATGCAAGGTGCCATCTTTGCCGGCGGCGGCGATTATCCGGCCAACGAGTTCATCATCGGCTCCGGCGTCGACGCCCTGCTTTGCCGCTACAAAGCCGGCCGCCGCAAGCTCACCAAGAACGACCAGCTGACGCTCGAATGGGCCGGTGTCTTCCACCACTACCATGCGGCAATGATGCGCACGGTGTTGACCGGCAAGGTATCGAAACGCCACCAGGAATTGTTCGATGCCGCCCGCGCCGCGCTACTTGCAGTCGAGAAGGCGATGACGCCCGGTAATACGTTCGGCGACGTGTTCGACGCCCATGCCCGCACCCTCGAAGTCCACAATTTGACCAAGCACCGGCTTAATGCCTGCGGCTATTCGCTCGGCGCCCGCTTCACCCCGTCCTGGATGGATATGCCGATGTTCTATCAGGGTAATCCCGAACCGATTGCGCCGAACATGACGCTGTTCGCCCATATGATCATCATGGACTCCGAAACCGAAACCGCGATGACGCTTGGCCGCACCTATCTGACGACCGAATCCCAGCCGAAGCCGCTGTCCCGCCATGATCTCGACTTGATCGTGCAGTGAATCCATAATGCAAAGAGTGTGAGGGGCGTTCATCGCCAAGGAGTTTTCAGGCTAATGAGACGATCGCATGTGACGACCGTGTCATTGCTCGTGGCGCTGGCGCTGGCGGCCTGCACCAATGCGAAGGACGTTCTCGAACCGTCGGCCATTGCCCCGCAATCGACGCAATCGCTCTCCGGAGCCGGAAGTGCCGCAACGCCCCCCGCAACTCCGGCTCGGCCTGCCGGCACCGCGCAAACTGCAGATACAGCGCAGCCTTCGGCTGCAGTAGCCGTGCCGCCCGCCAAAAGCGCGGCTGCCATTGCGCGGACCCGGCTGCAGGTGGCGCCGATCGTCGGCGCCTCGGTAGAAGCCGCGACACCGCTGACCGCCGAGCTTCAGACACGCGCCAGGCAGCGCGGCATCACCTTGGCCGGCAGCACCGACCAGACCCCAACGCATGTGCTCAAGGGCTATTTCTCGACCATGACGGAAGGCAAGGACACCACCGTCATCTACGTCTGGGACATCTATGACCCGGCCGGCAACCGGCTGCATCGCATCAATGGCCAGCAGAAGGCACCCTCCGTCGGCGGCGGTGAAGGCTGGGCGGCGGTGGCGCCGGCGACCATGCAGGCAATTGCCGACCAGACAATCGACCAGTTCGCCACCTGGCTTGGCGGCGGCGCCGGCTGACCTGGAGCATGATTTCCGAAAAGTGGAATCCGGTTTTCGGAAAAGACCATGCTCAGACTGAAAGATAGAGCTATCCCCGATTCCGTCGGCATCGCAGTGGACCTATCGCCGCATCGTCAAGCCGTAAGCGTTTATTGAGATTAGCCGGCGGATTCCCATTCACGACGCTTGCAATACCGGCGCGGGCCGCTAAAAGCCCGACTAAGAGGCTGGAGTGCTATCGGAGTCTCTCAATCCTTCGCCAGGAACGGTGCATGAAGCTCTTCGCGGGCAATTCCAACAGGGTGCTGGCCGAATCAGTCGCCCGCTACCTCAACATTCCGCTGGGCAAGGCCAGCGTCAGGCGCTTCGCCGACCAGGAAATCTTCGTCGAGATCCAGGAGAATGTGCGCGGCGAGGACGTCTTCATCCTGCAGTCCACCTCGTTCCCGACCAACGATCATCTGATGGAACTGCTCATCATGATCGACGCCTTCATGCGCTCTTCGGCCAAGCGCATCACTGCGGTTATTCCTTATTTCGGCTATGCCAGGCAGGATCGCCGCGCCTCGGGCCGCACACCCATCTCGGCCAAACTGGTCGCCAACATGATCACGAGGGCGGGCGTCGACAGGGTGCTGACCCTGGATCTCCATGCCGGCCAGATTCAAGGCTTCTTCGACATCCCGACCGACAATCTGTTTTCCGTGCCGGTCATGGCCCGCGACGTAAAGGCGAAATACAAGCAGCTTGCCAATGTCATGGTGGTTTCGCCGGATGTCGGCGGCGTGGTCCGCGCCCGCGCCCTCGCCAAGCGCATCGATGCCCAGCTCGCCATCGTCGACAAGCGCCGCGAGCGCCCCGGCGAATCGGAAGTCATGAACGTCATCGGTGACGTGCGCGGCAAGGATTGCCTGTTGATCGACGACATCATCGATTCGGGCGGAACACTGTGCAATGCAGCCGATGCGCTGCTTGCCGACGGCGCCACCAGCGTCACCGCTTATACTACTCATGGCGTTTTGTCCGGCGGCGCCATCGCCCGCATCGGCGCCTCGAAACTGCAGGAACTGGTCATCACCGATTCCATCCAGCCGACCCAGGCAGTGCTCGACGCCGCCAATATCCGCGTCATCTCCATCGCCGAACTGATGGGCGAGGCGATCTCACGCACGGCGACCGAGGAATCGGTGTCGAGCCTGTTCGATTAATGCGTGTCGCGCAAAACTGTGCAGCGGTTTTCCGATAACGACATGCATAAAAACAAGAACCTAAAGCGCATCGCATGAGGCGGGTCGAACGCGACGCCTTCAGGGCTGCGACTCAGGCCGAGCCGGACCGCTTGTTCGCCGCACCTTCGCCAGCATCACGGGCGCCGCGCATGTAACCGCGTGGCGAGGCTCCCAGCATGCGCTTGAACATGGTGATGAACGCCGGCACGCTGTCATAGCCGAGATCGAGCGCCACCCTTGTGATCGGCTCGCCGTCGGCCAGCCGTGGCAGCGCCGCGAACAGGCAGGCCTGCTGACGCCAGGTCGACAGCGACAATCCCGTCTGGCGGTGGAACGCGCGGGTGAAAGAGCGGCGACTCATGCCAACGATAGCGGCCCATTGGTCGATCGTCGCATGCGGTGACGGTGCCGAGACGAAGCGCCGGCACAGCGTCGCCAGCCTTGCATCGGACGGGAACGGCAGGCCGAGCGGCCGTTCCGGCAGGTTCGGGATTTCGTGCAGCAGGAGCTTCATGATCAGTCCGCCCCGGCCCTCCAGCTCGGCGCCCTGCGGCAGCTTTTCCGATTCCACGATCAGGCTGTGCATCAGGTCGGTGATGCCCACGACACGCAACCCGTCCGGTAGGCCGGGAATGGCCTCCGGCATCACATAGACGGACCGCATGCTGACGTCGCCCAGCATCTCGACGGAATGTTCGGTGCCGGCGGGGATCCACATCGCGTGGTCCGGAGGCACCATCCAGCGCCCATGCCGCGTCGTTACCAGCACGACCCCGACCAGCGCGTGCAGCAACTGGCTGCGGCTGTGATGGTGCCGTGGCACATGGTAGCCGTCCGGATATTCGGTCGGCAGCGCCACTGCCGGCCCTACGGCCTGCTCCAGCCATTGCCAGCGACGCTCATGCAGCAGCCCGAGATCAGCGTCGCCCGCCTTGAACATTTCCTTGCCATGCGGCATCAGCTATGGCCCACTTGCGAAACTATTGGACCAAACCACGAAAGAAGTCGCGTGACAAGCGACGTATAAGGCAGGCGGCCCCATAAGACCGCGTGCGGAAGTGCCCGCCAAAAAGACCACGGAGCATGCGTTGACAGATACCACAGCAATCGCCGAGGGCGAGCCGGCAGCGGCCGGCCACATCTCAGCTCAGGCGACGGCCTTCACCGTCATCCTGGCGGTGAGCTTCTGTCATTGCATCAACGACATCATGCAGTCGCTGCTGTCGGCGATCTATCCGCTGCTGAAGGCCAATTACGGTCTCGATTTCTGGCAGATCGGCCTCTTGACTTTCACTTTCCAGGTGACGGCATCCTTGCTGCAGCCGGTGATCGGCATGATCACCGACAAGCGGCCGATGCCTTATTCGCTGCCCTACGGCATGGCCTCCTCGTTGATCGGACTGGTCGTGCTGGCCTACGCCGGACACTATTTCCTGCTCCTCATCGGCGCCTCGCTGATCGGTATCGGCTCGGCGATCTTCCATCCGGAATCCTCGCGCATCGCCCGCTTCGCCTCCGGCGGCCGGTTCGGTCTTGCGCAGTCGCTGTTCCAGGTCGGCGGCAATTTCGGCCAGGCTATGGGGCCGCTGCTGGCAGCCTTCATCGTCGTGCCCTTCGGCCAGACCAGCATCGCCTGGTTCGCCGGCGGCTCGCTGATCGGCATCATCGTGCTGTGGCAGGTCGGCGGCTGGTACAGCCGGCTGCGTGCCGCGCAGGGCGCCCGCAAGGCGGCAAGCTTCGTCTCGCCCTTCCCGCGCCGCAAGGTGATGGGAGCGCTGCTGGTGCTGACGCTGCTGGTACTGACCAAGAACGCCTATATTTCCAGCCTTGCCAGCTACTACACCTTCTATTCCATTCATAAGTTCGGTGTTTCGGTGCAGATGTCGCAAGTCATGCTGTTCCTGTTCCTCGGCGCCTCTGCCCTGGGCATCCTGCTCGGCGGCCCGTTCGGCGACCGCTACGGGCAGAAGGCGATGATCTGGTTCTCGATCGTCGGCGTGCTGCCCTTCACGCTGGCCCTGCCCTACGCCAATTTCGAGTGGACGATGGTTCTCACCGTGCTGATCGGCCTGATCCTGTCCTCGGCCTTCTCGAACATCGTCGTCTTCGCCCAGGAACTGGTGCCCGGCCGCGTCGGCATGATCGCCGGCATCTTCTTCGGCTTCGCCTTCGGCATGGGCGGCATCGCCGCCGCCGTGCTTGGCGTCGTCGCCGACCTGAAAGGCATCGATTTCGTCTTCCAGGTCTGCTCGTATTTGCCGCTGCTCGGGCTACTGACGGTCCTCCTGCCTAACATGAAGGCAGCGAGGAAGCTGGAGGCGGCGGCCAGCTAAACATCAGTGCATCTTTCGGAATTGATAGGAGGGCGTGGCAGTTGCCGCGCCCTTGATGATTCTTTCACCATACGCCGGGTGAAAAGCCTGTCAGAGAGGGTCACCCCTGAAGGCAAAATTGTGGTCAGCAACGCTTCCAAGTTGAACATACCGGGCTTACCCCTGATGCTGCGCAGCGCTCCGCGCCAGGAAAGGCAATTCGCTTATGTCCAGACTAAAAGGCAAGGCCGCATTGATTACCGGCGGCACCAGCGGCATCGGCCTAGTGACGGCACAACGTTTCATCGAGGAAGGTGCGCGCGTCGCTATCACCGGAACCAATGCGAGCCGTCTCGAGGAGGCGCGCACCACCCTCGGCAGTGACGTACTTGTCATTGACGCTGACGCCGGAGATGCCGCTGCCCAGAACGACATAGCGCGGCGGATCGAGGAAACCTTCGGCAAGCTCGACATTCTCTTCCTCAATGCCGGTATCGCCGACCTGCGCCCGCTTGGCGACTGGACCGAGGCCGCGTTTGACAGGAGCATCGATGTCGACCTCAAGGGGCCCTACTTCCTGGTCAAGGCGCTCGTTCCGCTGTTTTCGAACCCGTCGTCGATCATCCTCAGCGGCTCGGTCAACGCACATATGGGAATGGCTGGAACGCACGTCTATGCGCTGGCCAAGGCCGGCATGATTTCGCTCGCCCGGACGCTCTCGGGCGAACTGATAGAACGGGGTATTCGCGCCAATGTGATCAGCCCGGGTCCGATCGACACGCCGCTAAACGACAAACTTGGGCTGGCCCCCGAAGCGGCGAAGGCGCGCGCGAAAGCTGTGGTCGGCCTGGTGCCTGCCCGTCGTTTCGGAACCGCCGAGGAAATTGCCAATGCAGTGGTTTTTCTTGCTTCGGACGAATGCCCGTTCATGGTCGGAGCGGAAATGCTGATCGATGGCGGCTTGAGCATCGCCTGACATCGGCACGACGTGACAAAAAAAGACACTCGCCAGAAGGCAGTTTTTTGTCACGTTCTTAAAGGCCTGAAGAAGGCCAGCAGGTCGGCGCTGATGACACCGGCATGGGTGATCGCCATGCCATGGGAAACCCTTGTAGACCTGCCTGCCATGACCTTGCCTGCCATGACTTGCACCCTTTCCCGCCTTCGGCTATAGAGCCGCCACCCGCGTAGACACCCTTGGAGGCAACGCGGCGGAAGGCTGCCTTCCCTTGTGATCCCGAACAAAGGTCCGCTTGCTTATGCGGCTGCCGCTTTCGGATATGCAGGCCCGGCGGCTTTCGACGTTTACGGCCCAGCCACGCTGGCCGCGAACGCTCCAGAACAACGCGAAAGGAAATGCCATGAGCCACGATACTTACGAGCTCAAGGCCGAAGCGCGCGAACAGGTCGGTAAGGGGTCCGCCCGTGCAGTTCGCCGCAACGGTAAAGTGCCTGCAGTGATTTACGGCGACAAGCAGCCTCCCCTGGCGATTGCGCTGACCTATAAGGACATCTATTACAAGATCCATGGCGGCGGGTTTCTGACCACGGTCGCCACGATCGATGTCGACGGCAACAAGATCCAGGTTTTGCCCAAGGATTTTCAGCTCGACCCGGTCAAGGATTTTCCGGTCCACGTCGATTTCCTGCGCATCGGCAAGGACACCGAAGTCAATGTCGACGTGCCCGTGCACTTCATCAATGAAGACAAGTCGCCCGGCATCAAGCGCGGCGGCGTGCTCAACATCGTGCGCCACGAGGTCGAGTTCCATTGCCCGGCCAATGCGATCCCGGATTTCATCACCATCGATCTCACCGGCACCGATATCGGCGATTCCATCCACATTTCGGCCGTCACCTTGCCGGCCGGCGTCAAGCCGGTGATCTTCGACCGCGACTTCACCATCGCGACCATTGCCGGTTCCTCGGCGATGAAGCCGGAGGCGGTAGAAGAGACGACTGAAGCGGCTGCGCCCGAAGCGGCTCCTGCCGCCGAAGAGAAGTAACTCCTTCCCGCCCGGAGGCGACGATGCTTGTCTTTGCAGGCCTCGGCAATCCGGGCGCGAAATACGCCAGCAACCGGCACAATGTCGGCTTCATGGCGGCGGACGCGATCGCCCGCCGCCATTCCTTTTCACCCTGGTCGAAGAAATTCCAGGGTCTGATCGCCGAAGGCACGCTTGCCGCCGAAAAGGTGATCCTGATCAAGCCGCAGACCTTCATGAACCTGTCCGGCCAGTCGGTCGGCGAAGCCTTGCGCTTCTATAAGCTCGGCCCTTCGGCGCTGACTGTCTTTTATGACGAGATCGACCTTGCTGCCGGCAAGGTGCGTGTCAAGGTCGGTGGCGGTTCCGGCGGCCACAACGGTATCCGCTCGCTCGACCAGCACGTCGGCAAGGATTTTCGCCGTGTGCGCATCGGCGTCGGCCACCCCGGCGTCAAGGAAATGGTGCATGGCCATGTGCTCGGCGATTTCGCCAAGGCCGACCGCGAATGGCTGGACGTGCTGCTCGACGCAATCGCCGACGGTGCCGGATTGCTTGCCGAGGGCGACGACAATTCCTTCATGAACCGCGTGACGCTGGCCCTGCGCGACAAGCTCACGCCGACGGGCGACGACGACCGCCCGCCGCCCAAGGCGCCAAAGGCACAAAGCCACGTCCGCCAGGCGCGGCCGCAGCAGCCGGCGGCCAAGCTGCCCGAAACCGGCCCGATGGCGGCCATGCTGAAGAAGCTTTTTGGCGGCAAGGACTGAGCCATGGCGCCGTCAGCGCCGCGGGCATGAGTGCTCAGGGCTTGACGATCATCGGCGCTTTCGCCCATAGCCCTGATCAAATTCGATTTCCCGATAGGACCAGACAAAAATGGGTTTCAAATGCGGCATCGTTGGCTTGCCCAATGTCGGCAAGTCGACGCTCTTCAATGCGTTGACCAGAACGGCGGCGGCACAGGCCGCCAATTATCCGTTCTGCACCATCGAACCGAACACCGGCGAGGTGGCGGTGCCCGACCCGCGCCTGCAGAAGATCGCCGCGATCGGCAAGTCGAAGGAGATCATCCCGACCCGCATCTCGTTCGTCGACATTGCCGGCCTGGTGCGTGGCGCCTCGAAAGGCGAAGGGCTTGGCAACCAATTCCTCGCCAACATCCGTGAGGTCGACGCCATCGTCCATGTGTTGCGCTGCTTCGAGGATGACGACATTACCCATGTCGAGGGCCGCATCGATCCTGTCGCCGATGCCGAGACCGTCGAGACCGAATTGATGCTTGCCGATCTCGACAGCCTCGAGCGCCGCATCGTGCAGATCCGCAAGCGTGCCGCCGGCAAAGACAAGGAAGCAGCGACCGTACTTCCGAAGATGGAAGCGGCGCTCGAACTGCTGCAGGCCGGCAAGCCCGCCCGCATCCTGCTCAACGGCATCTCGGGTGAGGATCTGCGCATCCTGCAGGGGCTGAATCTCTTGACCTCACACCCGGTGCTTTACGTCTGCAACGTCGCGGAAGCCGACGCCGCCACCGGCAACGCGCATACCAGGGCGGTAGAGAAGATGGCCGCCGCGCAAGGTGCCCGCACTGTCGTGATTTCAGCGGCGATCGAGGCCGAAGTCGCCCAGCTCTCGGACGAAGAGGAAATGGAATTCCTGGCAACGCTCGGCCTGGACGAACCCGGCCTGAACAAGGTGATCCGCGCCGGCTACGAGCTTTTGCAGCTCATCACCTATTTCACCGTCGGCCCCAAGGAGACGCGCGCCTGGACCGTGCACAAGGGTGCCAAGGCGCCGCAAGCGGCAGGCGTCATCCACACCGATTTCGAGCGCGGCTTCATCCGCGCCCAGACCATCGCCTATGACGACTTCGTCAGGCTGGGCGGCGAAGTGGCGGCCAAGGAGGCCGGCAAGGCGCGCGACGAAGGCAAGGAGTATGTCGTCCAGGACGGCGACATCATGCTGTTCAAGTTCAACACCTGACCCGGCGAGACGCGCCCGGCCTCCACAATGGCTGTTGCTCGATCACAACTTCATAACAGGCATCGCGGCGGCGTCTGCCGCTGCTTGACGGCACGTCACGCCCGGTCTAAGGGGCCTCTGCGCTGGTCTCGAGCCTCACATGGCCATATCAGTGCGATCTGACTGACGCGCCCCTTCCGAACGAAACCCTCTTTAGCAACAGCAAGGGAGACCGGCGATGATCAAGGCCTTCATCGTCGACAATGATCGCCTGCGCCCTGTCGACGATCTCCTGCAAAACAGCGATGCTGTCGTCTGGGTCGACCTTCTCAGCCCGACAAAGGAAGAAGAGACCACGATCGAGACCTGGCTCGGCATTGCCGTTCCGACCCGGGAAGAGATGGAGGAGATCGAGATCTCGAGCCGTCTCTACGTCGAGGACGGCGCCTACTTCATGACCGCCATTCTGCCGGCTCAGACCGAACTGGATGATCCCTTGATGTCTCCGGTCACCTTCGTGCTCGCCGGCAGCAGGCTGATCACCGTGCGTTACCACGAGCCGAAGGCGTTCAAGACCTTTCCGCTGCGCGCCGAGAAGGTGGCGACCGGCTGCACCAGCGGCGACACCATCCTGATTGGCTTGCTGGAGGCGATCGTCGACCGCCTCGCCGACATTCTGGAGCGCGCCGGCCGCGACGTCGAGGCGATCTCGCGCGATATATTCGAGGCACGCTCGACCAAGGTTTCCAAGCGCAACCGTGACTTCCAGGAACTGTTGAAAGGCATTGGCCGCAAGGAGGACCTCGCCTCCTCGGTCCGCGACAGCCTGATCTCGCTGCAGCGCCTTGCCGGCTTCCTCGCCCATGCCTCCACTCAGACCAAGATGAGCAAGGATACCCGCGCCCGCATCAAAACGTTGTCGCGCGACGTGCTGTCGCTTGCCGACCACGCCACCTTCCTGTCGCAGAAGATCAGCTTCCTGCTCGACGCGACGCTGGGCATGATCTCGATCGAGCAGAACGCCATCATCAAGATCTTCTCCGTCGCCGCTGTCATCTTCCTGCCGCCGACGCTTGTCGCTTCAATCTACGGCATGAATTTCGACATCATCCCTGAGCTCAAATGGCACTTTGGCTATCCCTTCGCCATCGGCATGATGGTGCTTTCGGCAATCCTGCCCTTCTGGTATTTCCGCCGTCGCGGCTGGCTATAGGGTTGTCAATGCGCGCTACGGCTTGGGCACAGCAGGCTGGCGCACCAGAAATTGCTTGACCAAATGCCGCCCTGCCTGCATCCGGGACCCGACGCGTAGCGATTGTACAATCCTGAACAGGATTTCCAGACCATGACCACAAAGACCTGGGCTTATGAGGATTTTGTCGAGGGCGCTTCGCTCGACCTCGGCACCAAGCTGGTAAGCGCCGCTGAAATCATAGAATTCGCCGACGAGTTCGATGCCCAGCCGATGCATCTCGACGAGGCCGCGGGCAAGGCCAGCATCCTCGGCGGGCTGGCGGCTTCGGGCTGGCACACCTGCGCCATGTTCATGCGCATGCTGTGCGATGCCTTCCTGCTCGACTCGACCTCCCAGGGCGCGCCAGGCGTCGACCAGGTCAAATGGAAACGGCCGGTCCTGGCCGGTGACCTGTTGAGCGGCAGCACCACCGTCCTTGCCAAGCGACTGTCCAGATCGAAGCCCCGCCTTGGCCTGGTGACCATGCGCAGCGAGTTGTTCAACCAGCGCGGCGAAGGTGTTTTCGAGCTCGAAAACACCGTCATGTTCCTCACCCGCGAGGGCAGTGCGTGAGCCTCGACGAATTCTTCTGCATCGGTATCACCGTCACGCTCGGTTCACATCGATTCGAACCGGAGGCGATCAAGGCGTTCGCCCGCAAATACGACCCGCAGATATTCCATGTCGACGAAGAGGCGGCGAGGAACAGCATATTCGGCGGGCTCTGCGCCTCGGGCTGGCACACCGCCGCCACCTGGATGAAATTGAACCTCCAGGCTGGCATGGAGGCAGAGGTCGCCCGCTGGCCCGGCCCCGGGCCGGTGCCGGAATTCGGTCCCTCGCCCGGCTTCAAGAACCTCAAATGGCCCAAACCTGTCTATGCCGGGGAAACCGTGACTTTCACCCGCACCGCGCTGGCCCATCGCCCCATCGCCTCGCGACCGGGCTGGCGGCTGCTGACGCTCCGCTCAGAGGCCTTCGATTCGACCGGCGACAAGGTCATCGAATTCGAAAGTGCCGTGCTGGTGAAGGTGGAGTGAGCGGAGTTCTTCCCCTCTCCCCCAGGGAAGAAGGAAGAACCGCTCAATGCCCCTCAAACCCGATCAGCGTCCTCACCGGTACGTCGAGCGCCTCTAACCTCTCTCGGCCGCCAAGGTCCGGCAGGTCGATGACGAAGCAGGCGGCGAGGATATCGGCGCCGATCTGCCGCAATAGCTTGACGGCCGCCTCGGCCGTGCCGCCGGTGGCGATCAAATCATCGACGAGGATTACCTTCTCGCCTGGAGAAACACCGTCCTTGTGCATCTCCATCTCGTCCAGCCCGTATTCCAGGCTGTAGGCGACCCGCACCGTCTCGTAAGGCAGCTTGCCTTTTTTACGGATCGGCACGAAGCCGGCCGAGAGCTGGTGGGCGATGGCGCCGCCGAGGATGAAGCCGCGCGCCTCGATGCCGGCGATCTTGTCGATCTTCAGGCCGGCATAGGGATGCACCAGTTCGTCGATGGCGCGGCGGAAGGCCCGCGCATTGCCGAGCAGCGTGGTGATGTCGCGAAACAGGATGCCCGGCTTGGGATAATCCGGAATGGTGCGGATCGCGGCAAGCAGCGTCTCTTCGAGCGAGGATTTCATCGAGCGGCTCTCCGGGCTATTCAGATTCGGCTGAAGGCGTGAAAGGAATGGGCCAATCGTAACCCGGCGCCGCCAAGTCCGGCTACCGCCATGTGATGCCTGACGGAAAATTGTCCGGCAAAGGGCCTTGCTCAGCGTCGGCTACGATCAATCGACATGCCTGCAATGAAAAGGGCGCCTTTCGACGCCCTCGCATTCTCGTATATCGCAAGGCTCAGTGCGCCACGCCGGCCCACACCTTGCGCTTGGTCAGGTAGACCAGCGCACCGAACAGCAGCAGGAAGACCAGCACGCGAAAGCCGGTCTTCTTGCGGTCCTCGAGGTGCGGCTCGGCCGCCCACATCAGAAAGGCCGACACGTCGCGCGAGTACTGGTCGACCGTCTGCGGCGCGCCGTCATCATAGGTAACCTGGCCGTCGGAGAGCGGCTTCGGCATCTTCAGCGACACGCCGGACAGGAAGTACGGATTGTAGTGCGTGCCTTCCGGTATGACCATGCCAGCCGGCGGCTGCTGGTCGTAGCCGGTCAGCAGCGAGTGGATGTAGTCGGGGCCGCCCTGCGCATATTGCGTAAAGATGTCGAACACGAAGCGCGGGAAGCCGCGCTCGACGCCGCGCGCCTTGGCCAGCAGCGACATGTCGGGCGGTGCTGCGCCGCCATTTGCCGCCGCCGCTGCTTCCACATTGGGGAACGGCGCCGGGAAATGGTCGGACGGCTTGCCGGGGCGATCGAACATGTCGCCGGCATCGTTCGGTCCGTCGTGGATCGTATATTCGGCCGCCAGCGTCTTGATCTGCGCATCCGAATAGCCAAGGCCTTCCAGCGTACGGAACGCCACCAAATTCATCGAATGGCAGGCCGAGCAGACTTCCTTGTAGACCTTCAGCCCGCGCTGCAGCTGGGCCTTGTCGTAGGTGCCGAATGGCCCGGCGAAGCTCCAGTCCATTTCCTTCGGTTCGTGTATCGGGAAATGCGTCGGCGCCGCCTCATTGTGCGCCTCTTCCTGGGCGCTGGCTCCAGTGCTTGCGGCACCCATGCCCGCGGCCACAAGGCCAAGCAGCGCCAGCGAGGAGAGAATCTTTTTCATGCCAATTCCCCTTGAGATTCTCTGACGCGCTGTCATCGTCTCGAGCATGACCTTGTCCGAGTACCGGTTTCCACTTTTCGGGATCATGCTCAGCCCTTGGTTTCCGGGGCGGTCATGGCGCCAGCAGGATGTCCGCCGCCGCCCTTGTTCTTCTCGAGCACCGCCTCGGTGATCGAATTCGGCAGCCGTCGCGGCTTTTCGATCAGCCCGAGCACCGGCAGCGCTACCAGGAAGAAGGCGAAATAGAACAGCGTCGCCATCTGCGCCATGAATACATAGCTGCCCTCGGCCGGCTGCGAGCCCAGCCAGCCGAGCAGGATGGCGTCGGCCACGAACAGCCAGAAGAACAGCTTGTACCAGGGCCGGTAGACTGCCGAGCGCACCTTCGAGGTGTCGAGCCACGGCACCAGGAACAGCATGACAATCGCGCCGAACATGCAGAGCACGCCCCCGAGCTTGGAGTTGATGGGCCCGATATTGAAGGTGATGGCGCGCAGGATCGCGTAGAACGGCAGGAAGTACCATTCCGGCACGATGTGGGCCGGCGTCTTCAGCGGGTTGGCCACGGTGTAATTGTCGGGATGGCCGAGATAATTCGGCAGGTAGAACACGAAATAGGCGAAGACGAACAGGAACACGATCATGCCGAACCCGTCCTTTATGGTCGCGTAAGGCGTGAAGGCGAGCGTGTCGGTCTTCGATTTGACCTCGATGCCGGTCGGATTGTTCTGGCCGACGACGTGAAGCGCCCAGATGTGCAGCACGACGACGCCGGCAATCATGAACGGCAAAAGGTAGTGCAGCGCAAAGAAGCGGTTCAGCGTCGGATTGTCGACCGCGAAGCCACCGAGAAGAAGCTGCTGGATCCAGTCGCCGACCAGCGGAATGGCGGTGAAGAAGCCGGTGATGACGGTGGCGCCCCAGAAGCTCATCTGGCCCCAGGGCAGCACATAGCCCATGAACCCGGTCGCCATCATCAGCAGGTAGATGATGCAGCCGAGGATCCACAGCAGCTCACGCGGCGCCTTGTAGGAGCCGTAGTAGAGGCCACGGAAAATATGGATGTAGACGGCGACGAAGAAGAATGACGCGCCGTTGGAATGGAGATAGCGCAGCAGCCAGCCCGAATTCACGTCGCGCATGATCTTCTCGACCGAATCGAAGGCGAGAGTGCTGTCGGCTGCATAGTGCATGGCCAGCACGATACCGGTAAGGATCTGCGCCGCCAGCATAAGCGCAAGGATGCCGCCGAAGGTCCAGGCATAGTTCAGGTTGCGCGGCACCGGATAGGCGATGAAGCTGTCATAGACCAGCCGCGGCAGCGGCATGCGCGAATCGAACCAGCGTCCGATGCCGGACTTGGGCGTATAGGTCGAGTGTCCCTCGCTCATGGAAATATCCCCTGCCTCAGCCGATACGGATCTTGGTGTCGGAAACGAATTGGAACACCGGTACCGCCATGTTCTCCGGCGCCGGCCCCTTCCGGATGCGGCCGGCGGTATCGTATACGGAACCGTGGCATGGGCAGAACCAACCGCCGAAATCGCCTTCCTGGCCGAGCGGGATGCAGCCGAGATGGGTGCAGACCTGGACCATCACCATCCAGGCTTCCTTGCCCGGCGTGGTTCGATTGGCGTCGGTCGCCGGCGCGTCGGCCGGCAGGTTGGCATTGCGGGCGATTGGATCCTTGAGCTCGGCGAGATTGACCGCCTCGGCGTCCTTCATCTCTTTTTCGGTGCGGTTGCGCACGACCACCGGCTTGCCGCGCCACTTCACGACGAGCGACATTCCTGGCGTCAGCGACGAAACGTCGACCTCGACCGAGGCAAGCGCCAGCGTCGAGGCATCCGGACGCATCTGGTCGATGAACGGCCAAGCAACGGCGCCCGCGCCGACCACTGCGGCCATGCCGGTGGCGACGTAGAGAAAATCACGACGGTTGGGATCCTGGGTGTCGGTTGCGCTCACGGGTGCCTGATCCTTTCGCCTCTTCCGTGCCGGCGGCCGAGCTTGTTCCCCGCTCAATCGCGCCGGCCCGACAGCGCATGGCGAACAGGCTAGCGAATTCCTCCGGCATTTGGGACTTGGGTTTATGCGTGAAGCCTGTTTTTGTCCAGACGGGCGAAGGCACAAGGGCAGATTGTCGCGGGGGCGTAATTTGCCCAGCGGAACGATTGGAAAACAGCAGCAAAACCAAACGGCTGCGTTCACCTCGACAGCGGACGCTCGCCCGGTTTATCCTCGCCCCATGGCGCATGTCATCGACCGCGACAAATGGGCCAAAGCGCCCGACCAGTTGCCCGACCACTGGCAAGGCGAGTTGCAATGCGGGCCTTACGGTTCCAGCAGTTGCCTGATCTTTAACTACCTGCCGGAGACCGGCGGCGGCCCGAGGCTGCACAGCCATCCCTATTGCGAGATTTTCATCATCCGAACCGGGACCGGTCTGTTCACCGTCGGCGACCGGCAGATCGAGGCCACAGCCGGCCAGATCCTGATCGTACCGCCGAACACGCCGCACAAATTCACCAATCTCGGGCCAGGCCCGCTGGAAACCACCGACATACACGAGAACGGCGGCTTCATCACCGAGTGGCTGGAATAACGCTTCCCGAACCAGTTCCGGTTCGGATCATCCGCTGGCGCCGAGCCTGGCCAGAACGGCCTTGGGAATGTTGTATTCCCGGATCACCGTGTCGTGCTTGCGCAGGCCGCAAAGTTCGCGCTGGATGAAATACCCGTGCACCGCTTCGGCTGCATCCCTGAGCAGCCGGGCACGGTCGACACTGTCGCAATTCTCGCGCAGCCTCGTCAATGTTTCCTCGACGCGCCGGCCGGCGCGGCCGAGCGCGGCCGCCTTCTCGCCGAGGATTTCATGGCCAAGCAGGTCCAACGCGCTCTCCTGCGCGCCGGACCGTCCGAAATTCGATGGCATTCTCACCGCCATGGTCTACTCCGGTTTTTAGAAACTACTCCGCCGGCCGGGTCTCGGCCAGCGCGCTCTCCTCGTTGAACAGGAAGCCGCCGGACTGCCGCTTCCACAGCCTGGCATAGAGCCCGTCGAGCCCGACCAGCTCGTCATGCGTGCCTTGCTCGACGATGCGGCCCTCGTCGAGCACCACAAGCCGGTCGAGTGCCGCAATGGTCGACAGCCGATGCGCGATGGCGATGACCGTCTTGCCTTCCATCAGCCTTGCCAGATTTTCCTGGATCGCCGCCTCGATGTCGGAATCGAGCGCCGAGGTCGCTTCATCGAGCACCAGGATCGGTGCATCCTTGAGGAAGACGCGGGCGATCGCCACGCGCTGGCGCTGGCCGCCGGAGAGCTTGACGCCGCGCTCGCCGACATAGGCCTCGTAGCCGATACGATCGCGATTGTCGCGCAGACCGAGGATGAACTCGTGCGCCTCGGCCTTCTTCGCTGCCGCGACCACCTCGGCGTCGGTCGCTTCCGGCATGCCGAGCTTGATGTTGTCGCGCAGCGAGCGGTGGAAAAGTGCCGTATCCTGGCTGACGACGCCGATATTGGCGCGCAGCGAATTCTGCGTGACCCTGGAGACGTCCTGCCCGTCAATGGTGATCTTGCCGCTCTCGAGGTCGTAGAGGCGCAGGATCAGATTGACCAAGGTCGTCTTGCCGGCGCCGGACGGGCCGACCAGGCCGACCTTTTCGCCCGGCCGCACGACGACGTCGATGCCGTTGAGCACGCCGGACCCCTTGCCGTAGTGGAACTCGACATTGCTGACGTCGATGCGCCCGCCGCCGACGACAAGCTCTTTCGCGTCCGGCGCATCGGTCAGGCCGAGCGGCTGCGAGATCAGCGCCTTGGAATTTTCCAGCACGCCGAGATTCCGCAAGATGCCGTTGAGCTGCATCATCAGCCGGCCGAGCAGCATGTTCAGCCGCAGCACCAAAGACAGCGTGAAAGCCACGGCGCCGACTGTGATCGAACCCTCGACCCAGAGGTAAACGGCAAAGCAGGCGATCGCCGTTATCATGATGCCCGACAGCATCGTCAGCGCCATGCGCACGCCTGTCAGCCGGCGGGTGAACGGGCGCAGCGCGTCGAGATAGATGTCGAAGCCGTTCCTGATGTAGTGGTCGTCGCCATCGGCCGAGAACAGTTTCAGCGTCTGCACGTTCGAATAGGAATCGACAAGGCGGCCGGTGATCATCGAGCCGGCTTCGGCGGTCGCTTCGGCATGTTTGCGGATTGCCGGCAAATAGCGCCTGGCCAGCAAGCCGAAGGCGGTAATCCAGATCACCACCAGCACCGCCAGCCGGAGATCGAGCCCGGCGACCAGCGCCAGCGTCGTCACCGTATAGACGACCATGAACCAGACGACCTCGATGAAGCTTTCCATCAGATCGCCGGTCGCCTGTCCCGCCTGCCAGACCTTGGTCGCGATACGCCCGGCAAAGTCGTTCTGAAAGAAAGCGTAGGATTGGCGCGATACCTGGCGATGCGCCTGCCAGCGCACCAGATTATAGAAACCCGGCGTGATCGTCTGCTCGTCGACCAGCGCCGACAGACCGACGACAATGGTGCGGATGACCAGCACCACCGCGATCATGAAGACAAGCTCCGGGCCGGCGGCAGTCCACAGCGCGTGCCAGCTGCGTTCGCCGGGAAGCTGGTCGAGGATGTCGACCAGCCGCCCGACGAAATAGAACAGTCCGGCTTCGACCAGCGGCGCGATGCCGCCGATCACCAGCATGGCGAAGAAGGCGATCTTCGCCTGCCCGACATAATGCCAGAGGAAACCCCTGACGCCAGCAGGTGGCCGAAGGTCCGCTGGCTCCCGGAATGGATAGACCCAGCTCTCGAACCAGCGGTAGATGGCAGTCATCATTCGGCGGCTTCACCCTTGGCGATTGCATCGTTGGCGGCTGCATCGTTGGAAGAAGGGCCGTCGTCGAGCAGGAATCCGCCCGACTGACGTTGCCAGAGCTGGGCGTAGAGCCCGCCTTTGGCAACGAGTTCCTCATGCGAACCTTCCTCGATGACTCGGCCCTTGTCCATGACCACGAGCCGGTCCATGGCCGCGATCGTCGACAGCCGGTGCGCAATGGCGATGACGGTCTTGCCTTGCATCAGTCTGTAGAGATTCTCCTGGATGGCCGCCTCGGCCTCGGAATCGAGGGCAGAGGTCGCCTCGTCGAGAATGAGGATCGGCGCGTCCTTCAGCATGACACGGGCTATGGCGATGCGTTGCCGCTGGCCGCCGGACAATTTGACGCCGCGATCGCCGACATGCGCGTCGAAACCCTTACGGCCGTTCGAGTCCGACAAGCCGGCAATGAAATCCAGCGCCTCGGCGCGCCGCGCCGCCTCGATCAGCATCTCGTTGCTGGCGTCCGGCCTGCCATAGAGGATGTTCTCGCGTACCGAGCGATGCAGCAGCGAGGTGTCCTGCGTGACCATGCCGATCTGGGCCCGCAGCGAGTCCTGCGTCACTGCCGCAATGTCCTGGCCGTCGATCAGGACCTTGCCGCTTTCGAGGTCGTAGAAGCGCAACAGAAGATTGACCAGCGTCGACTTGCCGGCACCCGATCGGCCGACAATGCCGACCTTCTCGCCCGGCTTCACCGTCAGCGACAGGCTTTCGATCACACTCTTCTGCTTGCCGTAGTGGAAGCGGATGTCCTCAAAACGGATCTCGCCCTTGGTCACGGCAATATCCTTGGCGCCAGGCCGGTCTTCGACGAGGCGCGGCAGCGAGATCGAGGCGATGCCGTCCTGCACCGTGCCGATATTCTCGAACAGCGTGGACATCTCCCACATGATCCATTGCGACATGCCCCAGAGCCGCAGCACGAGGCCGATGACCAGGGCGACAGCGCCGATCGTCACGGCTTGGCCGAGCCACAGCCATAGCGAGATTGAGGCGACCGAAAACAACAGCAGCGAATTCAGGACATAGAGCAGGCCGTAGAGTTGCGTCACCAACCGCATCGATCGGTAAACGGTGTCGAGAAAGCCGGCCATACCGTCCTTGGCGAAGGATGCCTCGCGCCGCGCATGCGAGAACAGCTTGACCGTCTGGATATTGGAGTAGCTGTCGACGACACGGCCAGTCATGGTCGAGCGCGCATTGGCCTGCTCCTCGCCGACCTTGCCCAGTCGCGGGATGAAATAGCGCAACAGCAGGACATAGCCGGCAAGCCAGACGGCAAGCGGCGCAGCCAGCCGCCAGTC
Organism: Mesorhizobium sp. M0208; assembly: GCF_040322015.1. Classification (NCBI taxonomy): domain Bacteria; kingdom Pseudomonadati; phylum Pseudomonadota; class Alphaproteobacteria; order Hyphomicrobiales; family Phyllobacteriaceae; genus Mesorhizobium; species Mesorhizobium sp. M0208. The sequence continues at coordinate 257,127 of NZ_JAMYSP010000005.1, forward strand.
TGCCGAGCCGACAATGAGCAGCATGCCGAGAAAATAGACGACGATATAATTGAGCACATCGATGAGCTTGATGACGCACTCGCGCACGGCGAGCGCCGTCTGCATCAGCTTGGTCGCGATGCGCCCGGCAAACTCGTCCTGATAGAAGCTCATCGACTGCTTGAGCAGGTACCGATGCACCTGCCAGCGGATACGCATCGGATAATTACCCATCAGCGTCTGCTGGTTGAGCAGCGAATGGAACCAGACCGTTGCCGGCAGCGCGAAAACCACGATGAAGGCCATGCCGGCCAGCTTCAAGCCTTCGGTCTGCAGGAACGTCTCGCGATTCTGTCCGGACAGCCAGTCGACGATCCGGCCCATGAAGCCGAACATCCACACCTCGGCAAGGGCGATGGCCGTCACCAGTACCGCATCGAGAGCGATGTAGGGCCATGCGCCGCGCGTGTAATGCACGCAGAAGGCGATCAGTGTCCGCGGCGGCTCGACCGGCTCCTTGGCAGGGAACGGATCGAGCCTTTTTTCAAACCAGCTAAACATAGTGATGCTCACAATTTCCCGCTCACGCGGCACGCGAACGGACGAGGTGCCCAGACCGCACGGCGTCAAGGACCGGCGATACGGTATCGTCCGCCTCGCCGGCCCTGCTTCGCGCTATATAGGTTGTCGCGGGCCTTTCGCCGACAGTCTCGTTTGAGGATGCTGACGACGTTTTGACGATCCGGATTTTCGCGCCGGTTTTTGCACCGGGCCGGATCAGCCTGATGATCCGGCGCACCAGCGACGGCCGGCTATAGTCCGGAACGGCGCGCGAGAAATCGACGTCCGGCAGCATGCCGCGATGCGGACGCCGGCGGGTCTCGGCGTGAACCGCCGACGAGTAGGTCTCGCCGATCAAAAGCGCCCAGGTCGCAGTCTTGCGCTCGTGCAGGCTTCTTGAGCCGGGTATTCTACAGGGATCGAACATCGGTCCGTCCTCCAGTTGAAGATGCAGGTAGAAGGGTGAACCAACCCAGGCTGCGGGCACGCGCGGCGCGGCAAAGGTGGCATCGGTCGAAGCGTGTTCAGGTGGGGCGTTCAGCCCCTTCCACAGCTTGAAAAACATCGCAGGATTCCTTCAAAGGCCGAAAAAGGTTTCGGCGGGAATCGGTGCGATTGAAGTCTAGAAGGTCAGGAGAATCGTCGTACCGAAACCGCCGTCGGGCTGGTAAGCCCACGAGAGGGGTGGTGGATGTGCATGGCCATCATGAATTACCCCTCCATCGGTTCGGGTTGACAATGCTGACCGTATAACCGACTTCGCAGAAAATGACCACCCGCCAGTCCAGGAATTTCCAAAACCGCGAGAGCTCTGTGGCTGATCTGCCACTTATTAGAAAGACGCGGAAATGAACGACCGTCTCCGCATCGCGCTCTACCAGCCTGATATTGCCGGCAACACCGGGACAATCCTGCGCTTCGCCGCTTGCCTCGGTCTCGGCGTCGACATCATCGAACCGGCGGGCTTCCCGCTCGGTGACCGGGCGCTGAAACGGGCCGGCATGGACTACCTCGAAATGGCGGCGCTCACCCGGCATGTCGACTGGCACGCCTTTGAGGACTGGCGCAGACTCGGCAACCGACGGCTGGTGCTGCTTTCGACCAAAGCCACGACCGCCTACACGGATTTCGCCTTTGCCGGCGACGACATTCTCTTGTTCGGCCGTGAATCCGCAGGCGTGCCGGACGCCGTTCACGAGGCGGCGGATGCGCGACTGATCATCCCGATGCAGCCCGGCGCGCGCAGCATCAACGTCGCGCTTTCCGTTGCGATGGTGGCGGCCGAGGCGATCCGGCAGCTCCGCTAGGATGTGTACGCGATCGCCGGCCGCAGCGACCAAGGCGTCGTCCTCACGCAACACTGCGTCCTCTCCGGTCATTCTCATCCGGACGCCCATCGCCTTCTCCTGCCGTTTGCATCTTCGGGGCTTCTTCGCTACAAGCTCAACTTAACTTGAGGTCAAGCGGAAAATCGGAGATGGCAGCGGCAACGGAATTAACAGTCGGCCAGGTGGCGATGCGCAGCGGCGTGGCGGTGTCGGCGCTGCATTTCTACGAAGCACGCGGGCTGATCCGCAGCCACCGCACATCAGGCAACCAGCGGCGTTACGGCCGCGACGTGCTACGACGGGTGGCGATCATCAAGGTAGCGCAGGAGGTCGGCATTTCGCTGGCCGAGATCGGCATAGCCCTTCGATCATTGCCTGAGGGCCGGACGCCGACGCGCGAGGATTGGAACCTGCTTTCGACGGCTTGGCGCGACGAGCTCGACCAGAAGATTAGTCAGCTCAAGAAGCTGCGCGACGGGTTGACCGACTGTATCGGCTGCGGCTGCATGTCGATCGACAAATGCCCGCTGCGGAATAAGGGCGACCGGCTGAGCATCCGAGGGCCCGGCGCGAGGCGCTTGCTGATCGAGCGTTAATCCGCCGCCGGCAGCCGCCTGATCGTGAATTCGATGACGTCGCCCGGCCGCTCGAACCAGCTCTCGATCTCGGTCCAATAGGCCTGCTTGGGAAAGCGCTCGAACCATTCCTTCGCCTTGAGACGAGCGTCGGAACGCGGCAGCACGAAGGTCTCGCGCAGGAAACCGTCGCGCGGCATGCGCGCGTTCTCGGCGCGTGAACGGTCGAGCCTCTTCTTCAGGCCATCCAGCGGCGGTCTTGCCGGGGTGCGCACGAAAGAACTCCATTCACACTTGACCCTTGCACCTAAGAGATTAGGGATCGCGGCCGGAAAAGACGAGTCATTTGTCGGGGTACGCCCGCAACCGGAGACAGGATTTGCAACGACCCGAAATACCGGCGGGGCTGCCAGCCGACATCGAACAGAAGAAGACGAAGGCACGGCTGTGGTTCGAGACGTTGCGTGAGCGCATCTGCGCCAGCTTCGAGCAGATCGAGCAGGACCTGCGGGGGCCGCAGGCCAGCTGGTCGCCCGGTCGCTTCGAAAAGACGCCGTGGCAACGCGATGCCGGCAAGGGCGGCGGCGGCATCATGTCGATGATGCACGGCCGCGTCTTCGAGAAGGTTGGCGTCCACACCTCGACCGTCCATGGCGAGTTCTCGCCCGAATTCAGGAAGCAGATGCCGGGCGCCGAAGAGGACCCGTCCTTCTGGGCAAGCGGCATTTCGCTGATCGCCCATCCGTGGAACCCCAACGTGCCGGCCGTGCATATGAACACGCGCATGGTCGTCACCTCGCGCCAGTGGTTCGGCGGCGGCGCCGACCTGACACCGGTGCTTGAGCGCCGCCGCAGCCAGGACGACCCCGACACGATCGCCTTCCACAGAGCGATGCAATTTGCCTGCGAGAAGAACGCGGCGACCGCCGACTACGTGAAATTCAAAGCCTGGTGCGACGAGTACTTCTACCTGCCGCACCGCGACGAGCCACGCGGTACCGGCGGTATCTTCTTCGATTGGCTGCATTCGGATGAGGACAAAGGCGGCTGGGACGCCGATTTCAACTTCGTCCAGGACGTCGGGCGATCTTTTCTCGTCGTCTACGGGCATCTGGTGCGCGCCAACTTCAATGACAACTGGACCGATGGCGACCGTGACGAGCAGCTCATCCGCCGCGGCCGTTATGTCGAATTCAACTTGCTTCACGATCGCGGCACCATCTTCGGGCTGAAGACCGGCGGCAATGTCGCCTCGATCCTGTCCAGCCTGCCGCCAGAAGCGAAATGGCCGTAAAATCTCGGCGAGCACGAGGTGAGCCGCAATCGGGTCCAAATCCCCGGAATTTGACGGCGAATGTGGCGCAAGGCGTGCCAAAAAATATCTTTTTCGTCTAATATACCATTGTAAAGATTGGGCTATTTGTCGCGTGGGGCCGGGAAACGCCGGCGGTTCTTTACTCCCGAGAGCCGCGACCCGACGTGACCGGACGGCCCATCATTGAATGGGGCACCTTTCCCAAGCGGTGCCCACATTTTCCAGGAGAGCATGCCATGCGCAAGCTTATTATGACCGCAGCCGCTGCTACCGTTCTCGCCTCTGGTACTGCCGCATTCGCTGCGGCCAAGCACACCACCGGCACGATCAAAAGCTTTGATGGAACGGCGATGAGCCTAGTTCTGGATAACGGAGCCACCTTTACGTTGCCCCAGACCTTCAAGGATCCTGGCCTGAAGGTCGGCGAAAAGGTCCGCGTCACGTGGGATATGAGCGGCAAGGATAAAATTGCCGAGGCAGTCAAGATCGTGAAGTGATGTCCTGCCCGCTGGAGCAAGACGAGGTCTTACTCCTAGGTAGCGTAAGAGGGCGGAGCAGCGATGCTCCGCCTTTTCGCAACCCCATCACCGCGTGTCGGCTTGGACGCACGGCACTCTAAGGCAACCAAAACCATTCGATCGTGTTATGCTAACCTGGCCAGCGTGTAGCCCGGATACCGGACGCGGTTTCCGGATCGCGCAATCAAAGGTGGGAGCTTCCGTGTCAGTGCGCGGTGCTCCAAGGAGGAGATGAGGAGAAGCCGATGAAGGAATTCCATTGCGGGTCGCTCGTACCCGGCTGCGAGTGGCACACACGCGCCGAGGAGGAGGCTGAGGTCATGCGCCGTGCCGTCGAGCATCTGCGCGAGACGCATGGCGAGACCGTGATCCGCGAGACGATGATCGAGGCGATCCGCTCGCGCATCGAAAAGGTCCGCGACGCGGCGTGACGGTCAGGATTCGAGTGCCTCTGCGGCGCGCTTGAGCAGCGCGCCGCGATCGAGCGCAAAACCGGACTCGACCCATTCCTTTTCGAGGTTCTTCAACGTTGCACCAAGCTTTGGCCCCGGTGACGCGCCAAGTGTCGTCAGATCGGCGCCCTTGAGCGGAAAAACAGGGTTCTGCCATTTCGCGGCGAAGGCAAGCAGGCGCGAGAAGCCGCCGGCTTCGAGCAGTGCGTCACTGTCTTCGACTGCGCGGGCTCGAGCGGAAGCAAGCAACAGCCGCAACCGATCGACAAAGCCTTGGCGGTCGCCAAAATAAAGCCCTTTCGCCAACTCTCCTTCGGTCGTTTTCGGATCGACGGCAGCCGTGATCGCCCAATTCCGCAGACGGCTTGCCTCGCTCACGGAAAGCCTCAATCTCTCGGCAAGCGTCTTCATGCGCGCGGCATCCGGCGGCACGACGGCTTCCAGCCTGAGCAGCGGGTCCGGCGCCCAGGCCAGGTCCTTCTCCGTCTTGGTCAGCCCGTGAATGGCATCGATGCCCCATTTCTCGCTTTCCGGCAAAACGGCGGTCAGAACGCCGGCTTGGCGCATCCACAGCAGCGCCCGCGACGGATCCGGCGCCGACAGCAATTTCTTCAATTCCCACCAGACGCGCTCGACCGAGAGCTGGTCGAGGCCCTGCTTCAGCCGTGCGCAAGCCTTTAACCCTTCGGCATCCGGCCTGCCGTCGCCATACCAGGCGAAGAAACGGAAGAAACGCAGGATGCGCAGATAATCCTCGCGGATACGCGCTTCCGGATCGCCGATGAAGCGCAGCCGCCGCGCCTCGATATCGGCGATACCGCCGACCAGATCGACGACCGTTCCATCGGCTTCGGCATAGAGTGCATTGATGGTGAAATCGCGCCGCTCAGCGTCGGCTTTCCAGTCGCGGCCGAACGACACTTTGGCGCGCCGGCCGTCGGTTTCGACATCGGCACGCAGCGTGGTGACCTCGTAGGCCTTGCCCTGGGCGACCGCGGTGACCGTGCCATGCTTGATGCCGGTCGGCACCGTCTTGAAGCCCGCCGCCTCGGCACGCCGGATGGTTTCCTCGGGCACTGTCGTGGTGGCGATGTCGATGTCGGCGACCGGCTGGCCGATGAGCGCGTTGCGCACCGCACCGCCGGCGACACGCGCCTCCTCGCCGCCGTCGGTGAGCGCGGCGAGCAGGCGCTGCAAGTGGCTTTCGCCGAGCCAGCCGGCCTTGCCGGCAATCGACACCGGATTGCTCACGAATAGAGCCTTTCATAGAGCGTTCGGATGATGCCCGCAGTGACGCCCCAGATGCGCTGGCCGCCATAGGGCATCTCGTAAAAGAACCATTCGAGGTCGTTCCACATGCGACTGTCTCTGGTGTGGTTGGCGGGGTCCATCAGAAAACCCAGCGGCACCTCGAAGACAGCATCGACTTCGTCGGAATTCAGCGTCAGGCTGAAACCGGGCCGCACAATCCCGAGCACCGGGGCGATGCGATAGCCGCTGCCGGAAACGTAGTCCGGCAGACGGCCGATGATCTCGATGTAATCCCTATCGAGACCTATCTCCTCGAATGTCTCGCGCAACGCCGCCGCTTCCGGGCTCGCATCGGTTGGATCGACGGTGCCACCGGGGAAAGCAACCTGCCCCGAATGGTTGCGCAGCTTCTCCGCCCGCCTGGTCAAAAGGACCGTGGCTTCATGGCCATGGTCGACCACCGGGATCAGAACGGCGGCATCGCGCAGCGCCTTGGCCAGCTTCAGCCTGGGATGGCCCGGATTGAAGCGGTGGTCGCCAAAATCGTCGCCGGCATGCGCCAGCGGCTGCGCCGCGACGCGCTGGCGAAACTCGGCAGCGGAAAACGCCAACTGCGTCACCTGATCCATCATAGGCGGTCCATCATGCGCTCAGCCGTTTCAGTTTCTCAGCCGGCATGATTGGATAGACCTCGCCTTTGGAACGGACGGCAAACATCGTCTTGCCACTGATGTCGATCTCTTCGCCGTGCTCGACCAGCTCGTACATCACCGGCCGTGCCACCAGCGCCTCCAGCCGCCCGCGCACCAGCACATAGGGCTTCAGGCCACCTGTCTCGTCCTCATCGACGAAGCGCAGCGGGTGTCCCACCCCAGCCTCGACCACGTCGCCGACATTGGTGCGAAAGGTGATGATTTGTCCGTCGCCCGCGCCAGACACGTCCATCTCGACGGCAATGAAGGGCGCATCGGCGACGCGGATGCCAACCTTTTCCACCGGCGTCACCAGGTAGGTCCTGCCGTCCTCGTCCTTACGCAGCACCGAGGAAAAAAGCTGCACCAGCGGCATCCGGCCGATCGGCGTTCCCAGATAGAACCAGGTGCCGTCCTGCTTGATTTCCATGTCGAGATCGCCGCAAAACGCCGGATTCCAGCGTTCCACCGGCGCCGGCCCCTTGCCGGCGCGCGTCGCGCGCGAGACCAGCGCTTGCAGCCCGCGCGCCTCGGTCGCGGCCGTCAGGCTCTCTTCACGATTGTCTGCGGCTTCCGTCATGGTCACGAAATAGTCACTGTTGTTCCGCTTGTCAGCCTAAGTCTGTGATTTAAATTCAAAGACAGGCGCCCTGCGAGGCCGAATCGCGGCATTCTGCGGCACCCACTGTGCCAAGCGGTATTTCCAACCAGAAGGATCGATGCTGCATGAGCGTGATGATCAAGGAAAGCCCGATCAGCGAAAAGGACATGGTGGCGCAGGCCGAGAAAGCGCTGGCCGACATTTCGAGGGTTCGCAACGGCGTCGGCCGGGTCATCTTCGGCCAGGAAAGCGTCGTCGAGCGCACGCTCGTCGCATTGCTGGCCGGCGGCCATGCACTGCTGGTCGGCGTGCCCGGCCTAGCCAAGACCAAGCTGGTCGAAACGCTGGGCATCGTGCTCGGCCTCGATTCACGCCGTATCCAGTTCACGCCCGACCTGATGCCGTCCGACATTCTCGGCTCAGAGGTGATGGAGCAGGATGAATTCGGCAAGCGTTCGTTCCGCTTCATTTCCGGGCCGATCTTCGCGCAACTGCTGATGGCCGACGAGATCAACCGCGCCTCACCGCGTACCCAGTCGGCGCTGCTGCAGTCGATGCAGGAATACCACGTCACCATTGCCGGCGTGCGCCACGACTTGCCGTCACCGTTCCATGTTCTGGCGACACAGAACCCGCTGGAGCAGGAAGGCACCTATCCGCTGCCCGAGGCACAGCTCGACCGCTTCCTGATGCAGGTCGACATCCTCTACCCCGAGATCGAGGCGGAGCGCCGCATCCTGCTGGAAACCACCGGTATCGAGGATGCCAAGGCTGAAAACGTGCTGCAGCCGGCGCGGCTGAAGGACATCCAGACGCTCATCCGCCGCATGCCGGTGCCGGAAAGCGTCGTCGAGGCGATCCTCAAGCTGGTGCGCTCTGCGCGTCCCGGCCAGGGCAACGCCGATACCGACAAGCACGTCGCCTGGGGCCCAGGCCCGCGCGCCAGTCAGGCGCTGACGCTGTGCACCCGCGCCCGCGCCCTCTATGACGGCCGGCTGGCGCCGTCGGTCGACGACGTCCGCGCACTGGCCGAGCCGGTGCTGCAGCACCGCATGGCGCTGACCTTCGCCGCCCGCGCCGAGGGCACCACGGTTCGCGACGTCGTGGCGAAGCTCGCGAAAGGGATTTGATGGCGCGCATCGGTGAAGCGCAGGTACCGGCAGCGACGCGCGATGCGCTCGCCAGAGGCCGGTTGCGGGCTTCTCTGGTGCCGGACCTGCTGGTCGAGGCGCGCCGCATCGTCAACACGGTAATTGCCGGCTGGCATGGCCGCCGCAAGCGCGGCATCGGCGAGAACTTCTGGCAGTTCCGGCCCTATGTCGAAGGCGATTCCTCGCGCATTGACTGGCGCCGTTCCGCCCGCGACGACCACACCTATGTCCGCGACCGTGAATGGGAGGCCGCCCACACGGTGTGGCTGTGGGCCGACCCCTCGCCTTCCATGCTCTACAAATCGACCGGAGCCAGCGTTTCCAAGGAATCGCGCGCCCTTGTGCTGACGCTGGCCATGGCCGAGCTTTTGTCGCGCAGCGGCGAGCGCATTGCCTGGCCCGGCCTGACCGACCCGTTCACCGCCCGCAATGGCGCCGAGCGCATCGCGGCGCAACTGATGCACGCCGGCGACCTGCCGGCAAAGCCCGACCTGTCCGGCATTCGTCGCTTCTGCGACATCGTCCTCGTCAGCGATTTCCTCGACCCGGTCGAGGACACCATGGCCTGGCTGGACGTGCTCGCCCGCCACGGCGTGCGCGCACACCTGATCGAGGTCGCCGATCCGGCCGAGGAAAGCTTCCCCTATGCCGGGCGCACCGAATTCACCGATCCTGAGACCGGCGACAAGCTGACCGCCGGCCGTGCCGAAATGCTGGGCGAGGGCTATCGCCTGCTTTATGCCGCCCGCCGCCAGGAACTGGCCGCCTGGTGCAAACGGCTTGGCTGGAGCTTTACCGTCAATCATACCGATCGCCTTGCCTCCGAGGCGCTGGTGCGCATCCATATGGCGATGACCGCCGAGGGCAGCTTTGCCGGGAGGGCCCGCGCATGAGTTGGCTGCCGCTCTCCTTCGGGGCGCCGATGGTGCTGTGGGGCCTGCTGGCGCTGCCGGTGATCTGGTGGCTTCTGCGGCTGACCCCGCCCAGGCCGCAAACCGAGGTGTTTCCGCCGCTCAGGATTCTCGCCCGCGTGTTGAGGCGCGAAGAAACGCCGCAGCAGAGCCCTTGGTGGCTGACGCTGCTCAGGCTGCTAATGGCCGCGCTTGTCGTGGCAGCACTTGCCGAACCCGTCTTCAACCCGCGCGAAAAGCTGCCGGCCGAGGGCGCCGCCCTGGCGCTGGTGATCGCCAATGACTGGGCAAGTGCCGCCGACTGGGGCAAGCGGGTCGCCACCGCCGAGCGGCTGATCGCCGATGCCAATTCGAACGGCGTGCCGGTGCTCATCGCTTTCACCGCCGAGAAGCCGAATGCCGAGATCGGTCCCTTCGATGCCGCTGCCGCGCTCGACCGGCTGCGCGCGGCAAAGCCGCGGCCGATCCCGACCGACCGCCCCGCCGTCTACGCCCGCGTCGCATCAGCCCTGAACTCGCTGCCGGGCGCCAGCGTCGCAGTGCTCGCCGATGGCTTGGCGGCGCAAGGCGACGAAGCCGCCTTTGACACGTTGTTGTCAAAGAACGCGGCACGTGTTGTCTGGGCCGTTTCCGACCGGCTGTCGCTGACCGGCCTGACCGGCGCCGACAACCAGGTCGACGGCTTCGCACTGACCGCCATTCGCGCACCGGGCGACCCAGCACCTGCACAGGTGACGGCCGGCGCGTTCGACGACAAGGGCCGCCGCATTGCCGACGCGACGCTTACCTTTGCCCCGGGCGGAACCACCGCAACCGGCACGATGGCGGTGCCGTTCGAACTGCGCAACGACTTCGCCTACATCGCGCTCGATGGCGAGCGCCAGGCCGGTGCCGTCCGCGTGCTCGATGAGAGCTCAAAACGCCGCCGCGTCGGGTTGCTGTCGCAGTCCGAGGCCGATCAGGCGCAACCGCTGCTGTCGCCGCTCTACTACATCCGCCGCGCCCTGCAGCCCTTCGCCGATCTCGTCGAGCCGTCGAGCGTCGATCTCGCCGACGCCATTCCGCAACTGCTCGACCAGAAACCGGCGATGATCGTCATGGCGGATGTCGGCACCATTCCGGAACAGGCGCGGCAGAGGCTGGTCGACTGGGTCGACAAGGGCGGCACACTGGTGCGTTTTGCCGGTTCGCGGCTGGCCGCTGCCGGCAATGACGACGATCTGCTGCCGGTCCGGCTGCGCACCGGCGAGCGATCGCTTGGCGGCGCGCTGTCATGGACGGCGCCGCAGCCGGTCACCGAATTCCCGAAAACCGGTCCCTTCGCCGACCTCGCGCCGCCAACCGAGGTCACCGTTACTAGGCAGGTGCTGGCCGAGCCGACGCCCGACATTGTCGAGCGCACCTGGGCCACGCTTGCCGACGGCACGCCGCTGGTGACCGGGATGAAGAAGGACAAGGGCACCCTCGTACTGTTCCACGTCACCCCCGAGGCGACGTGGTCCAATCTGCCGATCTCCGGCAGCTTCGTCGAGATGCTGCGGCGCATCGTGCAATTGTCGCGCAACCAGGGCTCGGCGGTCGCCAATGCCGAGGCAGCCGCCACGTCGCTGGCACCCTATCGCATGATCGCCGCCGACGGCACGCTGGTGCCGCCGACGCCGGATGCCAGGCCTCTGGTGCCCGGCGCCGGCCCGCTGCCGGTGACGCTGGAAAACCCGCCCGGCCTCTACGGCTCGGAGACGGGAGTGTTCGCTCACAATCTGCTCGGTGGCGACAGCGCATTCACGCCGCTGGCCCGGCCTGAAATCACGGTGCCGGTCACCACTATCCAGTATGCCTTCGACGAGCAGCGCAACCTCAAAGGTCCGCTTGTCACGGCCGCCCTGGTGCTGATGGTGCTCGACACGCTTGCCGTATTCTGGATGGGCGGCCTGTTGTCGCGCCGGCCGCGCCGTGCCGGCGCTGCGGCGACGGCAGCCGTCCTGCTGATTGCGCTCTGCGCCTTGATTGGCCACGCGGACGTCGCGCGTGCCGACGACGCCAAACCGGGAGATACAGAGGCGATCGGGGACATTTCAAAGACCCGGATCGCCTACGTGCTGACCGGCGAACCGGGTGTCGATTCGATCAGCCGCGCCGGGCTCGAAGGGCTGACCCGCTTTCTTATCGAAAAAACCGCGCTCGAACCCGGAGCACCCGCCGGCGTCGACATCTCGAAGGACGAACTGTCCTTCTACCCGCTGATCTACTGGCCGATCGATCCCTCGGCCCCGATGCCGAGCGAGGCCGCCATCGCCCGCATCGACGCCTATATGCAGCAGGGCGGAACGGTCTTGTTCGACACCCGTGACCAGTTCGCCAATGGCATTGGTGCGGATTCGACCAGCCCGGCTACGGAGCGGCTGCGCGACATCCTCGGCAACCTCAACGTGCCACCGCTGGAACCGGTGCCGTCGGACCACGTGCTGACCAAATCCTTCTACATTCTTCCGGAGTTTCCTGGCCGTTTTGCCGGCAGCCCGCTTTGGGTCGAGGCATCGCTCGAAGCCAGCAACACCGAGAACCGCCCGGTGCGCACCGGCGACGGCGTTTCGCCAATCATGATCACCGCGAATGATTTCGCCGGCGCCTGGGCGGTCGACGAGAATGGCGACCCGCTATTGCCGACGGTGCCTTCGGATCCGATGCAGCGCATCTATGCGCTGCGCGCCGGCGTCAACATCATGATGTACATGCTGACCGGCAACTACAAGTCCGATCAGGTGCACGTCCCGGTGCTGCTCGAACGGCTGGGGCAGTAGACTATGAACTGGTCGCTCTCCTTCGAACCGCTCATCACCTGGCCGCTGCTCGCAGTGGTCCTGGTGCCGCTGCTGCTGCTGGCGCTGGCCGGCCTTTGGTTTCGCCAGCGCGGTGCGATTTTCCGCCTGGCAGCCCTGATTGCCCTGGCTGCGGCGCTGCTCAATCCGGTGTTCCTCGACGAAGAGCGCGAGCCGCTGAAAAGCATCGTCGCCGTCGTCGTCGACCGCAGCCAGAGCCAGGATATCGGCGACCGCACCAAGCAGACCGACGCGGCGTTAGCCGGGCTTCAGCAGCGTCTCGGCCGCTTCAAGCAGTTCGACGTCCGTGTCGTCGAAGCCGGCAAGTCCGAAGCCGCCGACGAGCGCACCGAGACGCGGTTGTTTTCCTCGCTCGAAAATGCTTTCCGCGACGTGCCGCCATCGCGCATCGGCGGCGCCATCATGATCACCGATGGCGAGGTGCATGACGCGCCGTCCGGCACACCCGACTTCAATGCCCCGCTGCATGCGCTGATTACCGGCAACGAGCATGAAAAGGACCGTCGCATTCGCTTCGAGAATGCGCCGCGCTTCGGCCTCGTCGGCAAGCCGCTCGACATGACCTATCGCGTCATCGCCACCAACAACGACACCGGCCCGGTCGATGTCCGCGTATCGGTCAATGGCGAGCAGGTATCGGTCGAGCACGCCAACATCGGCCAGGCGATGCCGCTGCAGGTGACCATTCCCAGCGCCGGGCGCAACATTGTCGAACTCGCCATCAACCACGAGCCGGGCGAACTCACCGACACCAACAACCGCGCCATCGCGCTGATCGACGGTATTCGCGAAAATCTGCGGGTACTGCTCGTTTCCGGTGAACCGCATGCGGGCGAGCGCACCTGGCGCAATTTGCTGAAATCCGACGCTTCGGTGGACCTCGTGCACTTCACCATCCTGCGCCCGCCGGAAAAGCAGGACGGCACGCCGATCAACGAATTGTCGCTGATCGCCTTCCCGACGCGCGAGCTGTTTGTTGAGAAGATCAAGGATTTCGACCTGATCATCTTCGACCGCTATCAGCACCGCGACGTACTGCCGATCCTCTATTACGACTATATCTCCGAATATGTCGAAAAGGGCGGCGCGCTGCTGATCGCGGCAGGCCCCGAATATGCCGGCGAAAGCTCGATCGCCCGCACGCCGCTGATATCGGCGCTGCCGGCAATGCCGACCGGCGAGGTCATCGACAAGGCCTTCTATCCGCGCCTCACCGATACCGGCCAGCGTCATCCGGTAACGCGCGGGCTCGACGGCTCCGCGACCGAGCCGCCGCACTGGAGCCGCTGGTTCCGCACCGTCGGGGTCGAGAACCCCGAGGGCGAGGTGGTGATGAAGGGCGCCGACAACCGGCCGCTGCTGCTGCTCGATCGCAAGGGCGAAGGCCGCGTCGGCATGCTTCTGTCCGACCAGGGCTGGCTGTGGGCGCGCGGCTTCGAGGGCGGTGGCCCCCACGTCCAGCTCTACCGGCGCATCGCCCACTGGCTGATGAAGGAGCCCGAACTCGAGGAAGAGCGGCTGACCGCCGACGGCCGCGGCATGGTGCTGGAAATCCGCCGCCAGACAATGAGCGACGACCCCGGCCCGGCGCAAGTCATCACGCCATCCGGCAAGGCACTGATCGTCAGGCTCGAGAAATCCGAACCAGGTGTCTTCCTCGGCAGCGTCGAGACCAGCGAAATCGGTCTCTACCAGGTCGGCAATGGCGACCTGACGGCATTGGCCCATGTCGGGCCGGTCAACGCCCCGGAATTCACCGATGTGGTCTCCACCGAGAACCGGCTGAAACCACCGGCTGAGGCAACCGGCGGCAGCGTTCGCCGGCTGGCGCCGGCCTCGGCACTTGGCAATCTCACCAGCATGGTCACGCTGCCCTCGATCGTTCCAGTCCGCTCCTCGGGAGCGGCTTCCGGCAATGACTGGATCGGCCTGCGCACCACCGACGACAGCGTGCTCAAGGCCGTCTCGCGCGTGCCGCTGTTCGGTGGCTTCCTCGGACTCGGCCTGCTGCTTTTGGCGATGGGCTCTATGTGGTACCGCGAAGGGCGGTAGCGGCACCGTCCTTCCTTCTCCCCTTGTGGGCCTGTTGCGCAGTAACCGGGGATGTTTGGATGGGGCGGGATCGCAGGGATTTCGCTCGTCTTTGTGAGCTCCGCCCCCTTGTTTGGGCTTTCGGCGGCGGTTTCGGCCCGGGCGGCCGCGCTGCGGGCGCACCTATCCCGTGATGGCGGCCCATCGGCGCATGTTGAAGGCGATCGCCGCCAATGTCACCTGGGCGGTGGCCTTC